>JAUYDQ010000136.1 GCA_030691725.1 Candidatus Omnitrophota bacterium | reverse complement strand
GCTTTATTGCTCATTCTTATTACACGATAATGGTTGTATAGGTTTTCCATGAGGAATGTGCGCAGAGGTTTTTTTAAATTTTGCACCTGGATACTAAATGATACAATCTTGCTTTTCAATCTTTTTGCCTGGGCAGAGGATTTAAGTTCTAGTTTCGTTATTCTTTTTTCGGTTTCAAGAATTAAATCTGTAACCTGCATATTAATTAAAGACCTTATAATTAAATATTTTCTTCTCTGCGGTAATATTTTAGCATATTTTTTATCAGTTTCCTTACTTATATTATTCCAGATGGGCAATTTTTCCAGGCTCTCTTCCTTTAACAGGCCAGATGTAATTCCATCGTCGAGATCGTGATTATCATAAGCTATCTCATCAGCTATATCTACTACCTGTGTCTCTAGAGTCGGCAATTCCTGCGGTGCAAGGTCTTTTATTTTGACTGATTTATCAAACGCCGAAGAATGTTTTATAATGCCTTCTCTTACCTCCCAACTTAAATTCAGGCCCGGAAAATCAGGATATCGCTCCTCTAACAGGTCAACTACTCTTAAACCATGTAAATTATGGTTAAAACCTCCGAATTTTGTCATTAGTTCATCAAGCGCATCTTCGCCAGAATGACCGAAAGGGGTATGGCCTAAATCGTGAGCGAGAGCTATTGCTTCAGTTAAATCAACGTTTAATCTTAAAGCAACGGCTATGGTTCTGGCAATCTGAGCGACTTCTATGGTGTGAGTTAGCCTTGTGCGGTAATAATCCCCTTCATGATTTACAAATACCTGAGTTTTATATTCTAATCTTCTAAAAGCAGCGGAATGTATAATCCTGTCACGGTCTCTTTGGTATACAGATCTATACGGGTGCTCCTTTTCTTTATGGACTCTGCCCCGCGTATTATAACTTTTCATAGCATAAATAGCCAAGAAATTATCTTCGAATGCTTTAATCTGTTCTTGATTTAACATCTTTTTTTAAACGTTTATACAACTCATCCAGCGATTGCGATATTATTTTTGTATCATACAAAGTGGTCATAAAATTAGCATCGCCCTTCCAGCGAGGAACAATGTGTATATGCAGGTGACGGGTTTCACCTGCCCCGGCACTTGCTGATATATTGAGGCCTATGTTATAGCCATCTGGCTCCAAGACTTTATCCAACATCTTCTTTGTGTTATTTAAAGTCTGGAATAAATCCAAGATCTCTATGCTACTCAATTGCGACAGTTCCCGCACGTGCCTTATGGACGAAACCATCACATGGCCGTTATTATAAGGAAAAATATTTAATATAGCAAAAGAATATCTGCTTTTGAGGAAAACGAAATTCTTATGCCTGGATTTTAAGCTTTTGCAAAATATGCATTTTTTTGGCTTTTTTCCACCACAAATATTGGCGGAAGCTTTTAAGTATTTAATTCTCCAGGGTGCCCAGAGCCTATCCATTTTTTATTTTAATAATTTTTGATTCTATTTTATCATTGATTTCTATAATTCCGTATGAATTATGCAGGGCGAATATTTTATCTGTAGGGCTGCCGGGATTAAAATAGATTATATTGCCTCTTTTTTCGTTTAAGGCAGAATGCGAGTGTCCAAAGATAATTAAATTAACGTTATCCTTCTTAAATACCTCTGTTACAAGGTCTATTAATTTATTGGGATGTCCGTATCCGTGTATAATTCCTATCTTATAATTTCCTATCTCGATGATTTCCTTTTCCGGCAATTCTTTCCTTACTTCATAAGGATCCATATTCCCCCAGACCGCCCTTACATCTTTGCAAACAGCTTTTAATTTATCCAGAACGCTTAAATCCACAAGGTCGCCAGCGTGTATGACCATATCTGTTTTTTTAAAGGCTTCTAAAATTTGTTGCGGGATCTCTTTTCCCCGCTCTGGTATATGTGTATCTGCAATTACGCCGATTTTCATTCCCTGCCCGCTATGATCCTAGGTTTAGAAAATAAGTCTAATATCTGATTCAAATTATTTAAATCCCATGTCCAGACTTTTTCTTCCAGTGCCCTCAGTCGGGTATTTGTATCTATATCTTGAAGCGCAACAATAATTTTCCTCTGCAATTTATGACGGTACTTCTTGCACTCTTTAGCAAACTCAGCAATATCTTCTTCGGTTAACAAACCATGTTTAAATGCAATTATCCAAAGATCATCGTGTGAACGGCCGATTACTCCTTCTCTTAAGGATTGGTTATTAAACTCCAGGGCCTTTATTTCCCTAAAATGAGTGAGTCTTAAACGTTTCCTTTCTATTTGTATCACATCGTCTTCAAAAAGATGCAATAATTCTATCGTCCTTTCTATAAGGGTTTTCTGTGAATTTGTAAGGAATTCTTGAATCTGACCTTCTATTTTATCCCTAAATATAATCTTTTGATTTTTTGCGTCAAAGGTTAAAGATTGTAATTTCTCCTGATATACAAATCGCAGCCAGAAACCGAATACCCGATCGCTAATTTTCAGGAAGTCGCCGTTACGGCTTATAGTATCAATTTCCAACAAATGGTTTATCCTCAATATTAATTCTCTCTTTTGTTTGCGTAAAATATGAGCAATATCTTTTAATTTATTATGTCCGTCGGAGATTAAATATATAATCGCAATATAATCTTGGCTGTAAGGAATATCCAGAAAACGCTTTAGATTATTAGAGAATTTTTGGTTTAATATACCCGCGGGCATAGAAAACAAATCCTCAAGTATATCCGCTAAGTCAGTAGTGCCCGTCTTTAATAATTCTTTTGATATTAATTCTAGGTAAAATGGATTACCGCCGGTAAAATGAATAAGGAAATTTTTTAGGCCCGTATTCAAATTCAGCTCGCCCAGCCTATAATTTAGATAATCCCCACTTGTTTTTATATCAAACGGTTCTAAAGTAATTATCTGGAAGTTACCGAATAACAGAGAAAGATTCTTAGAAAGTATTATTTTTGTTTTTAATTTCATAGAGCTAATTATTATATACAACGTATTTTTTTGTAGAATTAATAATTTAGACCATTCAGAATAAAGGTTCTTAATCCCCATATTTTCGAAGTTGTGGAATTCGTCAAATATCGCTACGCAAAATTTATTTGTCTCCTGAAAAATTATTTCAAATAAAGACAAGAGCTCAATAAAGATATTGTTCTTTTTTCTTCTCTCAAGAGCCGCTAGGATATATCTTATTTTTTCTACAGTTTTAGGTATA
>JAUYDQ010000077.1 GCA_030691725.1 Candidatus Omnitrophota bacterium | reverse complement strand
TGGTACAGGAAAGTATAAAACACTTTCCTATACCACTGCGAAAATCGCTTAAAGTTATCGCCGAAGGCGATTTTCTTGCAGGGACGCTTGTTTTGCCTCAAGCAGTGGCAAAACTGCGCTCGCCTGCGGACCCTCGCTCTGCCCGTCTTCGTAAATAGCAAGGCAACCATGCCCGCTCGGGTTCCTCGGACGCCCTCACTCGAATCCAAGCCAAGCCACCCGCTAAAATGCTTATAAAAAATGAAAACTAATAAATACCAGAAGAGGTTCTATCGTGATTGGGTGAGTAACAAAGATTTATATCAGGCGAGAGTTATAGTAAAAGAGACGGATTTACATATTCTTACTGATAAGCCTGTGGATGAGGCTTTTATTAAAGAAAGGATTAATTCGTATCGCCGCAATATCGAAGACTATATAGCCAAAGACAGAAGATTTTTAACTGCGCTGAAACCCTTGGCAGTAGAGCTTAACGCCGCACCTATTGTGAAAAAAATGACCAAGGCAGCAAGGCACGCCAATGTCGGGCCAATGGCAGCAATTGCAGGTGCTGTTGCTGAATTCTTAGGTAGAGATTTATTAAAGAAGAGATATAAAGAGGTAATCATCGAAAATGGCGGAGATATATTTTTGGTGACGCGTAAAATCCGCAAGATAGGAATTTACGCAGGAAAATCAAAATTATGTAATAAACTTTATCTAAAGATAAAACCACAGGATACTCCTCTAGGCATATGCACATCTTCAGGCACAATTGGGCACTCTTTAAGTTTTGGTTTAGCTGACGCAGTAACAATTTTATCTAAAAATGCATCTTTAGCAGATGCAGTAGCTACAGCCACCGCAAACCGGGTACGGTCAAAACAGGATTTAGAGGAAGCAGTAGGCTTTGCTAAGTCTATAAAAGGGATATCAGGCGGTATTATTATAATAAAAAACAATCTTATCGGTTGGGGTAAAGTTGAACTCGTAAAATGAGTTATTTATCCATCGTCCTTAATCCTCTAATAAGACTTGAACTTTTTTTCAAGAAGATTACAATATAACTTATTCGGATGCAAAGAATTAATCTTCTCTATGTGATTACTAAGTTAGAATTAGGAGGAGCCCAAAAGCAATTATTAAGCTTAATTGAGCATTTAAATAAAGAGAAATTCAGGCTTTTCTTATTTACTGCTAAAGACGGATTATTAATCCCTGAAGCGTCATCTATAAATGGGCTAACAATAAAGAAATCAAGATGGTTAGAGCGTCCAATAAGCCCCTTAAAAGACCTTCTGGCTTTAATTGAAATCTATCTGTTTATTAAAAAAAATAATATTGGAATTGTTCATACCCATAGCTCAAAGGCAGGGATTTTAGGCCGTTTGGCAGCCAGATTAACCAAGGTAAAAATTATCGTTCACACTGTTCATGGTTGGAGCTTTAATGATTATCAACCAAATGGAGAACGGTTATTTTTTATCTGGCTAGAAAGACTTAGCGCACAGTTTACAGATAAATTAATAGTAGTTTCAAACTATGATAAACAAAAAGGACTAGACAATCGTATTGGCAAAGAGAATCAATACAGCCTTATACGCTATGGTATTGAGTATGCAGAGTTTGGCATAAAAGACCAAAACATAAGAAGAGAATTAGGAATAAACACAAACGATTTAGTAGTATGTATGGTTTCCTGTTTTAAACCTCAAAAATCTCCCCAGGATTTTATAAGACTTGCCTTTTTAGTAAATAAAGCCTTGCCGGACGCGAGATTTCTCTTAGTGGGCGATGGTATCTTGCGTAAAAAGATAGAGAGGCTAATCCGAAAATTTAATTTAGAGAAGCAGGTTACATTAACCGGCTGGCGCAGGGACATTCCGAGAATATTGTCGGCTATAGATGTATTTGTACTTACCTCTTTGTGGGAGGGCTTACCCACTTCAGCATTAGAATCAATGGCATCTTCTAAGGCGATAGTCTCTACCCATACTGGGGGGGTGGCAGAGATAATTGTTGAAGGTAAAGTAGGATTTCTGGTTTTGCCCGGAGATATAAATAAGATGTCAGAGAGATTAGTTGTTTTATTAAAGGATAATAATCTGAGGATGCAGATGGGGCAAAATGCAAGGGAGAGTTTGAATTTTGATTTTGCTCTTACGAACATGATAGATAATAGCCAGAATTTGTATGAGAATTTAATTAAAGAGAAAGAGATGGTAAATGCTAATTAACTGCTTCTTTATAGCTTTAAGTGGATTTTTCTTAAGTTTATTTTTTATATTTCTATTTAAGAAACTTGCCGTAAGATACAAGGTATTAATGCCTCAAGGAATACCCCTAATCGGCGGGATAGCTATAGGGTTATCCTTTGTTCTTGCCTCTATCTGGTTTTTTTTTCTTTATAGAAGTTTTTCGCAGGAGGCAATAGGCATCATTATTACTTCGTTTATAATGCTACTCTTTGGGTTAATTGATGATTGGAGGGAATTATCTATTTTGGCTAAATTTCTGGTGCAAATTATTGCTACATCATTGTTGATTTTCTTTGGCGTAAGGACGCAAATTATCCATATTGGGAATTTAGCAAATATAATTATAACTTTTATTTGGGTTATTGGGATTACCAATGCATTTAATCACTTAGATATAATAGATGGATTAGCTGGTGGTACAGCAGTAATTGTAAGCCTTGCCTTTCTTGTTATTTCTCTTTTGAATGGCGATATCAATACAGGAATTTTATCCTTGGCTTTAGCAACAGTTGCTTTTAGTTTTTTATTCTACAACTGGCCTCCGGCAAGTATTTATATGGGTAATGCAGGGAGCCATTTTTTAGGTTTTGCCTTAGCAGCCACCGCCTTATTAATCAGCTATGCGCCATTAGAAAGAAAAGTAGCGCTTCTTTCTCCCATTCTTATTTTAGGCCTCCCTATATTTGATACAGCATTTGTTATTGTAATACGCACAATCAAAAAGGCCTTACCTTTTAGGAAGAGTAATGATCATCTGGCATTAAGATTTTTGGCGTTAGGGTATTCTAAGAAAAGGACATTATTTGCTATGCTTGCTTTTTGTCTATTTTTTTGTCTATGCGGGATAGCGGTCAGTCGGGTTTCTAATCCCTGGGGCATAGGTACCGTTGCCTTTGCAATTTTAGTAAGTTTG
>JAUYDQ010000062.1 GCA_030691725.1 Candidatus Omnitrophota bacterium | reverse complement strand
AGCGGCGCCGGCGCCTGCGGTTACTGAGGCCGAAGCCAAGCCAATCCTGGTAAGGGCATTTAAGGTAAAGGCTATGGATTTTCAGGATATTCTGCCGGTGATGGGTACAGTTAAAGGTAAAACCGAAATTGCGCTTAAACCTGAAATTAACGGTGTAATACAAAAAATTTATTTCCGGGAAGGAGAAAAAATAAAAAAGGGCGACCTCATCGCCTCTTTAGGCTCCAGGGATGCCCAGTTGAGAGTCGTCTATACAAAGAATAAATTTAATGCTACACAGGCGACTTATAATTCAGTTCAGAAAAAGCTGGAGGTGCATAAGAAACTTTATGAGGCAGGGGCAATTATAAAATCTAAATTGGAGGAAGTAGAATTAGAATGCAGCAGTGCCAAATTTCAAGTCGAAACTGCAAGAAGCGAAGTGAAATTGGTGGAAAACGAACTGAATAAAACCCTACTTTACGCCACGACGGATGGGGTGATGGGCCCGCGCGAAAAAGAAGAAGGTGAATTTGTAACGCCTCAGGATAAAATCGGCTCGCTTTTCGAAATCAGCGAGGTTTTTGTAGTGGTAGGGATAGTAGAAAGGGATATTAATAAAATAAAGCTGGGGCAAAAAGCAAAGATATATGTGGATGCCCATCCCGATATTATCTTTGAAGGAAAAGTAGACAGTATATTCCCTGTGGTAGAAGAAAAAAGCAGAACCCTCACCGCCAAAATTAAAGTACCCAATCCAGAAGGGCTCTTATTTCCCGGGATGTTTAGCCGGGCAGAAATATCTGTGGTGGAGTTAAAAAATGCCTTTATTATTCCCACGACCTGTCTTATTACCAGTGGCAAAAAGGTAACCCTGGTTCCGGTCATACCTGTGGAAACAATAGAAGAAAACGAACCTGAGGCACAAACAGGGGTTATCAAGCTACGCCCGGTAAGTCTAGGCTACCTAACCAGCGATTATGTACAGATTACAAAAGGATTGAACGCCAATGATCTGGTCGTACTTGAAGCGCAGGGGGAACTAAAAGACAATTCTCCGGTAAAGATTGTAGCAGTAGAAGAACCGAGTTTCTAAGGATAATTAACCCCAAGGGGATTTGAACCTCTGTTTAATGGCTCAAGAGCCATTCGTCCTAACTTTAGACGCTTCTGTGCCTGGGGCAAATTTGAATTCTATCGTCTCGTATTTTATCATCCCCCGACTTATTGTTAATAACCCTTTTTGTATTCGTAGTATACCCCTATAATGCTTGACTTCTTGCGGACCTCTGGTTATAATTTCTACTGATATGCCGCAA
The DNA here is from genome assembly GCA_030691725.1 of Candidatus Omnitrophota bacterium. Classification (GTDB taxonomy): domain Bacteria; phylum Omnitrophota; class Gorgyraeia; order Gygaellales; family Profunditerraquicolaceae; genus UBA1562. Next base: position 4,220 of record JAUYDQ010000062.1, on the reverse strand, counting down.
GAACTCTCCGAGAGCCTAATTTTTATCGATGACCTCACCGGTTTTTTTAACCGCCGCTATCTTTATGCCCAGTTACCCAAAGAAATAGAGCAGGCCAAGGCCTACGATCAAAAGCTCTGGGTAATGATGATGGACCTCGATAATTTCAAAGTGGTTAACGATACCTACGGGCATTTAGCCGGCGACCAGCTCCTCAGGGATATTTCGGTTATCTTAAAGGCAAATACCAAGAGCGAGGATAAAAGAATCAGGTATGCCGGCGACGAACTCACCTTTATCCTGTCTAATATCGAAAGTAAAGACATTACCGCCATTGCCAAACGCTTAGTTAAAAAAATAGACGCCACGCGTTTTAAGGAGCTTTCCTCCGGTAAGGAAATGCATATCACTATTAGCATAGGTATTGCCGGTTTTCCGCAGGATTCAACTGATCCCGAAGAACTAGTTAACCTTGCGGACAAGAGTCTATACATCTCAAAACAAAAAGGAAAGAACTGTGTCTCGTTTGTTTCTGAAATTACGCCCGACCTCCTCTGGAAGAAAGATATGCTGGAGAGATTCCCCTGTCCGGTTTTTGCGGATAGACACAAGGAGCTCGCCTTTTTAAACGATGCGCTTAAACAAACAGAGCAACCCAAGAGTTCGTTTATCCTTATTTGCGGGGCGATGGGGATAGGAAAAACAAGGCTACTGAATGAATTCCAAAGGTCGCTTGCTCCGGAGGAATTAATTTGTCTTTCTGTAAGATGCATCGATAAATTCCTTACCCAGCCCTACCACGCGTTAACCGAGGCACTCGATATATATTTTAATAGCTTAACCAAAATGCCCCCTGGAATCTTACAGGATATAAAGGATGCGGAACTCGAGGTACTCTGGAATCTTATCCCCTCTTTAAAAGACCTTGTTAAAGATTCTGCATCTAAAATGACCGAACCGGCAGAAGAGAAAACCAAACTCAAAGAAATATTTTTCAGGTTATTATTAAACCTCACGCACCAGAATCAGGTGTGTTTTTTTATTGATGAGCTGCATTATATAGATGCGCAGAGCCTGGAGGTTCTCTGGAGGTTCCTGCAGCATGAGAAAGAGGCCCGCCTTTTAGTTGTTTCTACCTTCCTTAAGGATAAACTTAGTTCCCCGGATACCGGCGAGAACCCTTTAGCTAAACTTATTAATAACGAGGCATTTGTTAAATTTAGCCAGACCCTGGAACTCTCGGGATTAAACCCGCAAGATACCGAAACAATGGTCTCCAATATCCTCGCAAACATTCCTTTAAGCAACGAATTTTCCGCTGTTTTTCATAGAGTAACAGGAGGGGGCAATCCGCTTTTTGTCGAAGAGTTATTAAAATATTGCATTGACAAGGAACTCGTTTTTTATAAAGACGGTAAATGGCAGCAAAAGGAGATTAGCGAGAATGATCTTCCTTCTTCCGTAGAGGCAGTGGTTGAAGCCAGATTACAGGCCCTAAGCCCCGAGATAAAAGAGATGATTGCCAAGGCAGCGGCAATCGGGGATAACTTCCAGGTAGATTTATTGCGCCGTATCGACAGCGAGGACAGGGGCTATGTCATGGACCTGATCGAAACAGCAAAGAAGCTCAGCCTGATTTACGAAAAAGGCAAAGACGAATTCGCTTTTGCCGCGGGAAATATGCGCGACATACTTTTTAAGATGGTTGGCAAAGAGCGTAAGAAGCTGTTTTATTTGCATCTTGCCCAGACAATCGAAAACATTTATGCCGATAAATTAGGTAGCGTTGCCGGAGAATTATACCATGCCTTTAAGAATGCCGAAGATGATAAACGGGCCCAGCAGTACGCCAAGATAAGCCGCGAAGAGGAAGCTATCTTACAAACGCAGAAGATGCAATATGCCCAAACTCTTCTGAAAGAGGCTGAATTGGACAAATTGCTTATTCCTTTAAGCAAGGATATGTGGGTTAACGCACCGGAGCTTATCAGAAGCATCTATATCGCTACCGTCAACCATCTTCTCTATCCGCCGCAAAACCGCATGCGCGTACAATCCATCGAGGACATTCATAATAAACTGACAAGTATTTTTTCGGAAGTAGATTTGCTCAATATTGCATACACCGAGAACAGCCTCTTTATAAACAAGAAGAGAATAGGTAAAGAATTATCGAGTTTCTTTACCGATTCAGTGATAAATATCTTGGACAATCTGAATATCGAGAGTATTACTTTTTTCCGCGCCGTGGGGGTTGAGGAGCTGGATACCCTTATCGGAGTTTTCAGTAGGCCTCAGGAGCAGGGAGAAAACCTTATGCAGTCGCTGCAGGATAGGGGCGTAACCCATATCCAGATAAAAGAAGTAACCTTTACTGCCAGCTGGCAGAAGACAAAACAGAAAGAAGGTTTCCAGGATACCATGTTCCTGGATTACCTTTTGGGAGATATGCCTTTGGAAGAGGCAACAAAGGCGGATTTAGCCACGGTTATCCGTAGCCGCAGCGAAGATATCGCCAAGGTCATAGAGCGCTTGGGAGAACAGATAAGCCAGGGGCAAAAGTCGGATAAGGATAAAGAGATAGTTAAGGCAGAGGTGGTTTCTAAAAGCATCGAGAAGATGGCTAGGGAACTCCTGGAAAAAGACGCCGAGAAATGGCCGGAATATAAAGGAGCGATTTTAAAGACCATTCTTTCTATGGAGCCCCGGATGCGCGCAGAAATATTCCTTTCCCGTCCGGAATCAGCAGGGGAAGATAAAGACAAAAGGGACATCATTAAGGAAATCATACTTGACTTGCCGGATGATGCGCTCGTAGATACAATTATTTCGGAGTATACGCGTAAAGACACAGATATGAAGAAAGTAAGAAATCTCACCCAGAGATTATTAGCCGATCCGCAAAAGAAGGAAAAACTTATTCCGTTGATAAAAGAAAAATTAAAAGCGGCAAAAGCCAGTGACGAAGAATGCAATTGGATCTTTGCGGAAAGCCTGCGCGAAACAGTCCCATTATCCACGGAAGAGAAGATTAGCAAAATTACCCAGAGTTCATCCGACGCGCTCATGAAGATTCTGCCGATGATAAATTTAGAGGAATTACTCAAAGAACTACTGGCGAAGAATCTATCGGCACCGATTGAAAAGATAGAAGATAAAATAGTTGGCCTTACGCGGGAAAAAGACATTGATATGGCGGCAGTGGGGGGTTATTTGAATAAATTCCTGGCTATTTGTACCCAAGATTCTTCGGATATTTTTTTGCCGGAACTTACGCAGAGGCTTTTAAATGAGTGCGCTAAAGGAGAGGATTTTTTACCTGTTTTCTGTTCTATCGCTGCGCCGTATCTGAATAAAATTATCCAGGCATTTTTAAAAACCGGTAAGACCGCGCTGATTGCCGATGTAATTAAAGTTTATACCAACAACGAAAATATAACGCAGGAATATTCCGCAGTTCTTGATGCAGTTGCAGAAAGATTGGTGGATGAATTTATCAGAAGAATTGAGCTCGGCCTTGATTGGGCAACACTGGTAGAATTGTTGATTTTATTTAGAAATAAGGCGGTGAAGCTGATGTTTGAGAAGGCATTGTTTCAGTCGAGAGGGCCGTCGGGAAAATATTTTGAGGCGTATCTGGTCAGGAGGACCGTCGGCAGAGTCCTCGGGGCGATGCCCAAGGAATATCTTTCGGGTATACTCTCGGAAGAAAGATTCAGTAACGCCAGCCGCGATGAAATCAGTAATACGATTGAAATTATCGGCGCGATGGATAATGAAAATTTAGTAAATATTTTAGAGGTTCCGCTTGGGCACCCCGACTTTATGATCCGCAGGAAAGTAATTTTTAATCTGAGCAAAATGAAGGGCCGAAATAGCGCTCAACTCTTAAAAATTGTTTTACAGGATCCCGACGAGAAACTGCGTAACGTAGCATTAGATACCCTGAAAAACAGAAAAGATGAATTTGCCAAACAAATCCTAGCAGTAGATTACGAAAAATAAACAAGTTAACCCGCCATTTTCCTTCCTTCTTTTCCTTACTAATTAAAATGGATTATACAGGCAGTTACAATCAAATAATCTCTCAAAATCTGATTTGGTAGCCCCAACCGGATTTGAACCGGTGTCACGAGAATGAGAATCTCGCGTCCTAGACCAGGCTAGACGATGGGGCCGATTTCGATTTAATACGCAAATGATAACATGATTTTTATCATAACGTCAATGATTTTATTGCG
>JAUYDQ010000076.1 GCA_030691725.1 Candidatus Omnitrophota bacterium | reverse complement strand
GGTTTTGTGTCTTCAATATATTTGTTAGCCATATTTATCAGGCCCCATGGATACTCAAGAGCTAAACTAAAATTAGGAATATTCATTGCAGAAGCTATTTCTGTGGGGAGGGCCTTTATCTTTTCATCTATTTGCCGGCCCTGTTCATCTAATTTTCCTTTATCGGGAATGGCGCCTTGAAAATATTTTTCAATCATCGTCAGTGTGCGATATACAAGATTCCCTAAATCATTTGCCAAGTCACTATTGAATCTTTTGATTATAGCCTCTTCAGAAAAATTACCATCTAAACCAAAGGGTACATCGCGCAGCAAAAAATATCTATAGGTATCCACACCAAAATTAGCTGCCATATCCAGAGGAGAAACCACATTTCCCCGCGATTTAGACATTTTGCTTTCACCGATTAACCACCAGCCATGGGCAAATATTGTTTTGGGAGGTTCTGTGTTGAGTGCATGTAATATAATCGGCCAGTATATTGCATGTTGCCGTAAAATATCTTTGCCGATTAAGTGTAAATCTGCCGGCCACCATTGAGAATGATAATTACCCTCAGCATCAAATGAACCAACTGCACTGATATAACTAATGAGGGCATCAAACCAGACATAACTAACATGTTCTCTACTAAAAGGCAAAGGTATGCCCCAGCTCAATCGCTCTTTTGGACGTGAGATACACAGGTCAGTCAGTTTATTTAATTCCAAAAAGCTTAAAACTTCGCGCTGACGTATTTGCGGCCGGATAAAATCAGGGTTATTTTTGATATAATCAATGAGCCAGTTCTGATACTGCGATAATTTAAAGAAATAATTTGTCTCCGCAATCTTCTCTAAAGACCTTTTGCAATCAGGACAAATCTGATCTTGAATTTGTGTTTCTGTCCAGAAAGTTTCACACGGCGTACAATACCACCCCTCATATTTTGCCTGATAGACATCGCCTTTTTGGTAAAGTATCTCTAAGGCTCTTTGCACAAAGGTAGTGTGTCTTTCTTCGGTAGTGCGTATAAAGTCGTTGTAAGAAATATTTAGTTCTTTCCAAAGATTTTTAAATGTTAAAACCATCGTGTCTGCGAACTTCTGCGGCGCTAATCCTTCTGTTTGGGCTGCTCTTTGTATCTTTTGACCGTGCTCATCAGTTCCGGTGAGAAACCAGACATTCTGCTCACCAAGAATCTTACGCATATAACGTGCCAGGCAATCTGCAGCAATATTGGTATAGGAATGCCCGATGTGTGGTGAGGCATTAACGTAGTATAGCGGCGTAGTTATATAGAATTTATTCCGCATTGTAATCAACCTTTATTTGTGAACCGTCTTCTAATTCCACACTAGCAATACGCTTGAAGACATTTACGCTTATTACCTTTCCCTTGCCCTGTTTAGTATTTATGTGCTCACCCTCTTTGGGAAGCCCTTTAGCTAAAATTTTATAAGACTCGTATTCGAAATAAAGACAACACATCAATCTCCCGCATAGGCCCGATATCTTAGGAGGATTTAAAGGCAGGCCTTCCTCCTTTGCCATCTTAATAGTGACCGGCTCAAAATCTTTTAAAAATGTTCCGCAGCAGAGTTGTCTTCCACAATGGCCAAAGCCGCCGAAAAGCCTAGCCTCATCTCTTACTCCGATCTGTCTTAATTCAATCCGGGCTTTAAAAATCTTAGCTAAGTCCTTGACCAGATTTCTAAAGTCGACTCGGCCTGCGGCAGTAAAATAAAATATAATCTTAGTGCGGTCAAAAGAATACTCTGCGCGCACAAGTTTCATGTTTAACTTATGCTCTTCTATCTTCTTAAGGCAGGTATTAGATGCCTCTCTGGATTTTACCCTATTCTCTTCTATCTGTTTTAAATCGTTATCTTTGGCAACGCGTATTATTTTCATTAATGGATCTTTTGACTTATTGTCTAACACAGCATCTCTAGGAGAAACGATTTGTCCGTAATCTAAACCACGGTCATGCTCTACAATGACGTAATCGCCTTCTTTAACGTTTAAGTTTGTAGCGTTATAAAAATATGTTTGGCCTGAATCTCTTAATCTTACAAGAATAGTATTTTCCATATTATTTTGTTATACAGCACTTTTAAGCGACCATCTTAAATTAGATAACAATAATTTAATATTAATATTGCGCTCTAAATATAATAATGAATTGGAGAGCAAATTAAATATCTCGTATAAGTCCATAAATGCATAACGGCTCATAAGCCTTAATAATTCTTCTTTACGGTCAAGATTAATAAGTTCACGGTAAGGCGTGCCTATTTTTATTAAATACATATCCCGAAACCACGCTGCCAATATATTTAAGTGAACTCGCACATTATTTCTATTCTCTATTGATAGCTTATCCGATCCTGGCCTCCTTACCAGAGTAAATGCATCGATAATCCTATTCTTTTCCCTTAATATGTCTGTATCTTTTAATTTCAAAGCGCGGCCTATTCTTCCTTCACAAAAATAAGCGAGGTAGTGAGCCAGATTATTATCGAGATGAAAATCTTTCCTTAAAAATTCTTCAAGTTTGGTTCTTTGCAAAGGGTAAAACTTCATCATCTTGCAGCGCGAAATTATAGTTTTAAATAATAGTGCTGGCTTTGCGCTAATCAGGATAATTAAACTCCCCGAAGGCGGCTCTTCCAATATCTTTAAGAGTGCGTTTGCAGCATCGGCAGTCAAATTTTGGGCGTTATCAATAATAAAAACTTTCTTTTTTCCTTCATATGGTTTTAAGTTAATCTCTTTCTGCAACTGACGGATATGTTCTATTTTTATGGCATCACTCTCCTCCAAGCCGATCTTTTGGCTGGGCGCATGACTAACGTTAAATGCAGTTAAATTATCAATAATATGGATGTCGGGATGCTGGCCTTTTTCTATCTTTAAACAGGATACGCACGTATCGCAGGAATCTAAGGCTTGGCCTTCACAATTTACTGCTTTAGCCAATGTTTTAGCCACGAGCTTCTTGCCTATACCCTCTTCGCCCACAAATAGATAACTGCCTTCAAGGTGAGAATTCTTTATGTATTCCTTAAGCAGTTGTATAGGCTTATCCTGGCCTTTTATATCTTGAAATGACATATTATTTCAAAAACCGGCCTACTAATTCTCTTATTTCAGACTGCGTCTTATTTTTATCCTTATATACCTTGACGATCTTTATCCTTTTAGGCTCTGAGCGAGCGAGTTTAAGATAACCTTTAAGAACCCGAGAATGGTATACCAGTGAACGCTTTTCGATACGGTCTTTTGTATATTGCCGGTACCTTAGCCCCTTTCTAAGGGGTAAATCCAGAAATATGGTTAAGTCCGGACTTATGCTGGAAGTAACAAATTCCCCGAGGCATTCGATGAGCACGATGTCTATTCCCAAACCGTAACCCTGATAGGCAATGGTGGAATCCAAAAATCTATCGCAAATGACAATCTTTCCTTTTTTTAAGGCCGGAGCAATAATCTCATTCACCACCTGAGCCCGTGCTGCCATATAGAGGAGCATCTCAGCCATCGGCGTTATAGAATCATTCTTAGAGTCTAACAAAATCTTTCTTATCTTCTCGCTTACCTTGGTTCCGCCCGGTTCGCGTAGATATACAACTTTAAAACCTTTTCTCTTCAAATATTGATAGAGAAACTTTGATTGTGTGCTCTTGCCGCAACCCTCCGAACCTTCGAATGTGATGAACTTTCCTTTCATAATTTTCCTATTCGTTTAGCGGGTCATGTCTTGGCTTGTTTCTCGCATCACCGCTCGAAATTCCCCAGCGAGGAATTTCTCGCTTCGGGAAAATTCTCGCTCTGCCTGACTACGTCTTTAGCAAGGCAACCCTGCCCGCTCAAATTTCCGCAAGATGCTGCTCAAAACCAAGCCAAGCCACCCACTAACTACATCGCCCCAGCAACTATTAATTGTTTTTTATTCATTTTGCCTTACTTTTTACTGCAACTTATGATCTAGCCCAACTCTTGCTTTATCTTCAAGATTTTTTTCTTTAAGACGACTATATCTTCCTTGACAACCTTTAGGGTCCTTTTTAAGTTGACTCCGAAGTATTCGTGCGTAAGGATATCGCGCAT
>JAUYDQ010000002.1 GCA_030691725.1 Candidatus Omnitrophota bacterium | reverse complement strand
TCCTCTCTCGCTATCGGTGCTCGTCGCATTCGGCTTGACTTCTCCTGTAAGCCCCCCATCCCCCTATGATATTTCAAAATGAAGCGGGGGTTATTCTAAAGATGCTAAACACGGAGAAGTTTCGCCTCATATACTTGCTCCTGCGCGCCTTACACTCGTTCGGAAACGGTCTTGAGTTTTATGCAAATCAACCCAAGCCACCCGCTAAAACATCTTAACGATTTTACTGAATTATCTTCTTGTTCCTTCCTCTTATTACAAATAAACTAACGATTCGACTATCCACTCTAAGCTTTAATTCGCTATCTCCACCAATATCTTGTAAAAATTTCTCTACTGCTGAAAAAAAATCATTGGTAAAACGCTTAACGCTTATCATAACCATATCTTTCTTTATGTTTGGATTATAACTATGTTCGGAACCATTATGGTAACCGAAAACTTTACATTTTCCTTTTTCACTTAAAGCAGATACCATTCCATACCTATGGAGCATACCACATCTCGCTCCATATAAATCAATTCCTTTGTATTGATAAGGCTGATATGGTGCTGTTTTCATATATTTATCAACCCATCCGATATAATCTTCTTTTTGAACTTCCTTTTGCGTTGATGGCATTGATAAAAAAGCCATCGCATCAATGGCGGAAAGAGTAAGTATAATCGAACTGGCCAAAATAGCATTATCCCGAGCCTTCTTTATATCAGAACAAATAGAATCTACTATGACGTCTTTATACATAAAATCTGGCGTAAAAACTTAAGCCCGTTTCCGAGCGAGCGTAAGGCGCGCAGGAGCACTCTTATGAGGATTGATTTCTCCGTGCTTAGCATCTATGAGTAACCCCCGCCTCATTTTGAAATATCATAGGGGGATGGGGGGCTTACAGGAGAAGTCAAGCCGAATGCGACGAGCACCGATAGCGAGAGAGGAGACGGGATTGAGTTTAGATAAGACAAAGTAGATCCCACAAACCTCATAATTAATCTATTGCCTCTTTTATCTTGGCTAAAACTCTTCTTCTGACCTGGTCTATGTTGCCTTTAACAGTTGCGCCACTGGCAGTCTTATGCCCACCGCCTCCGAAGAATTGCGCAATCCTGTTTACGTCCACTTTACCCTGCGAGCGCAAATTTACTCTTATCTCATTCTTTACGCCTAAGTTCTCCTTAAACAGAGCCACGACTTCCGCATCTTTTATGACCCGGCCAAAACTTAAGATATGCTCGCTTAAATCAAAAGATAATTTCCTGCTCCTTAGCATATTATGCTTAATCTGAAACCAAACTACTCTACCTTTGGCTTCACGCCTTAAGCATGGCAAAATTCTGATAAGAAGTTTCATATCGTCAAAAGGTATATTCTCATACACGCTATTATAAATCCGTGGTACATCCAGATTAAATCTTAACAATTCCGAGACTGCTCTATGGGTGAAACTGGTGACGTTGGTGTAACGGAACGAACCTGTATCCGTAAGTATACCTGTATACAAAAGAATCGCTGTATCCCTGTCTAAGGGAAGGCGTAAAGCCTTATAGAGTTTATAAATCATTTCTGAACAGGAAGAGGCATGGGGCTCTACCCAGTTGATATTGCCGAACTTCTGATTGCTGATATGGTGGTCGATATTTAGGATAGGCTTTTCTCCAGAATTTAATCTGTAAACTTCTCCGGTCCGGCTTAAGTCAGAACAGTCCAGGGCCACAAAACAATCAAACTTTATCTCTTTCAGGTTATCCTTATACTTGATGATTTTATCTGTATTGGGCAGGAATTCATAGCCGTACGGCAAGGCATCCTCATTCACGATTGTAGCTTTCTTACCCAGTTTTTTTAGAATGCCGTAAAAAGCCAGTTCCGAACCCAGGGCATCCCCTTCCATATTCGTATGGGTGGTGATCAGGAAACTTTTATTTTTTCTTAGGCTTGCGACTACTTTTTTTAGGCTCACTCCGGGCTACCTTTCTTTTTTTCCTGCCCGCTTCCTTGGGCGAAGGTGGGACTTCAGTCAATTCTTTAATCTCATCCAGGGCCTCCTGTATCCTTATGGAATATTCGGCAGACCTATCCTCTTTAAAGCTAATCTCAGGAACAAGCCTTAACCTGATCCTCTGGGCAATTAATCGACGCATAAATCCTAATGCTGAATCTAATGCCTCTTTGGTCTTTTTATGTTCTTCTTCTTTACCCAAAACACTAAAAAATACCTTTGCATACCTTAAATCCTGCGTTAATTCAACTCGTGTAACAGTAATGAATCCTAAACGGGGATCCTTTAATTCATGCTGAATTATATTGCCGATTTCTCTTCTTAATGTTTCGCTGACCCTATCGCGTCTTGACATCTAAATCAACTCCATTTCATAATTTATTAAATCTGCTGTTTTCAATTCCTCTATAAAATTAACTATCCCCGCCAGCCTTTTTCCTTTTCCCGCCAAGCTATTCTATTAGCAGGCGGGATCCCGCCTGCAATCCAAGAGCCTATTAAGCGGGAAAAGAATTGCTATCGTGTATAAATAAGGCCAATTTTAAGATACCGCTGGTCATTTAAGTCTTGTTGTTATTTTCTTAATTAATTCCAATTCACCTTTTTTGGTTTTAACCAGGCCATCGAGTTTTGCATTTAATACACGATGAAAGATTTTCTGATAATACGGGCCCGGCGTCAAGCCCAATTTATGTAGGTCCGCACCGGATATATAAAGACGCATGCCGTTATAAACTTCGAAAAAATCCTCGATACGTTTCTTAAGATTGGCGTTTTTAAATTTTGCTTTAATTAAAATAATAACTTCGTAACTTAAGGACTCAAGAAGGCTAAAAACTTTCGATGGTTTGATTTTATCCCGGTTTAATTCTTTGATAAATTTAGGTTTAAGTTTTTTATAAGCCAGTATTCTTTTTTCTTCTCCCCTGCGAAAAACAAATTTTTTACAGATTAATTTAATATTATTTATATTTAGCTGGTCTATCAGCCCTATAAAATAGATAAGCCAGATATCAAGCTGCCGGCGTTTGGGATACTTCCTCTTAAACCAACTTATTTGGCTTTCAATAGATTTTAAGAATGCCAAAGTATTTTTTGATAATGATAATCCTGAATTTATAAAATCGAACCCTATTAATTCTTTGATGCGTATTAGTTGTTTTAAGGGTCGCTCTTCTTTCAGTATCAGGATCAATTCGTCGCGTAATCGCTGTGGCTGAACCATCTCTAACATTTTTAATCTATTTGCTTGCCTTAAAAGCTTAAGTGTTTTTGGCTCAAACTTAAAATTATACCTTTGTTTAAATCTTATCGCTCTTAATATGCGCGTGGGATCGTCAATGAAACTTAAATTATGTAATACGCGTATCTTTTTATCGGCCAAATCTTCCTCCCCGCCAAAGCAATCTATAAACCTCCCGAAATCTTGACGATTTATACTTATAGCCATGGCATTTATAGTAAAATCTCGCCTCATCAGGTCGTCTTTTAAAACGCCGCTGGTAACCTCGGGAAGATGGGCGGGTTGGGGATAGTATTCTCGACGGGCAGTAGCAATATCAACCTTTAAATGTCTCTTAAGTATAACGGTGGCGGTCCTGAATCTTCTATGCCGAATTAACCCGGCATTTAGCTTTTGAGAAAGAACTTCTGCAAACTTTATGCCATCACCTTCCACTACAATATCTAAATCTAAATTCTTAACCCCTAAAATTAAATCCCGCACAAACCCGCCTACTAAATAAACAGGCATATTATTAGAATAAGCCAAATCGCCCGCTAAAGATATTAAATCTTGCAAATCTTTGGGTAATCTCTTTAAATATTCCTTCATCTCTAAAAACCTCTCCCTAATCCCTACCTACTACCTACTATTATGGCCGGGGATGAAACATCCTGTGTATTGCCTTAAGCCGTTCCTTGCTTATGTGAGTATAGATCTGTGTAGTAGAAATATTAGCGTGGCCCAGCATCTCCTGAACCGAACGCAGGTCCGCTCCCCTTTCTAACAAATGCGTGGCAAATGAATGTCTTAAGATATGCGGCCTTATAGGTTTTTTAATCCTGGCCTCTTTAGCATATCTTTTGATTATCTTCCAGAAGGACTGTCGGGATATCTTTTTGCCGAATCGATTCAGAAATAAAAAATCACTCTCTTTATTTTTTAACTGGTGCGGCCGACTAACCTGAAGGTATCTCTTAATACTGTTTATTGCTTTTGCACCCAAAGGTATAATCCGCTCTTTATTGCCTTTGCCAATACAACGTAAGAATCCCACATCTAAATTAACATTATCTGTCTTCAGATTCACTGCTTCTGATACGCGCATACCTGTAGCATACAGGGTTTCTAAAATCGCCTTGTCTCTTATGCCCTGCCTATTCCTGATGTTGGGTTGACTGAGCAATACGTCCACTTCATTTACGGAAAGTGTCTGGGGAATTTTTTTCCATAATTTAGGCGAATCTATTAAGTTGCTGGGATCGGTTTTTAATATTCTCTCTCTTACTAAAAATCTATAGAATGCTTTTATTGCTGCTAACCTGCGGGCGACTGAATTTGAGGCCAGCCCTTTATCCTTTTGAGAAAGCATAAAATCAGTTATATCGTTCTTTTTAGTTAATGAGAAACCATCAATGTGCGCGGCCTTAAGGAAATCTATATATGTATTAATATCTTCCCGGTAAGAAATAATAGTATTGCGGGATAAGCCGCGTTCAACCGATAAATAATTTAAAAAAGCATCCACCAGCTCATTCATTTTAATTCAGGAATGGATTATTATTTTTCTCTTCTCCTATTGTAGAAGATGGCCCATGGCCGGGATAGACAATTGTATCATCGCTTAACTTAAATAGTCTGTCCTTTATAGATTTTATAAGTAAAGTTTCGCTTGCGCCTGGAAAGTCGGTTCTACCGATGCCATGATAAAATAAGGTATCACCGGTAAATAAAATATTATTTTTAGGTTTTTTCATGAGCAGCGAAATCCCTCCCGGCGTATGCCCAGGCACATGAATCACCTCTAATTGTATCTGGCCTAATTCAATAGCCTCTTTGTCCTCCAGGACTTTTATATTGGATCCTAGACTAAAAGGGGACGCAAAAAAAGTAGATAGATTAAGTTCAGGGTTTCCTAATAGAGCTGAATCTTGCCTGTGTATATACACGGGTACGTCAAACTTATCATCACAACCGATATGATCAATATGGCCGTGAGTATTAATAATAAACTCTGGTTTTAAGTTGTATTTCTTTAAAACCCACTCTATTTTTTGCTTTTCGTCACCCGGATCAATAATTATTGCCCGGCTATTAGAGTTAGCAGCAAGGATATAACAATTGACCTGCATTGAGCCTACGCAAACAGTCTCTAAAATCATACTAAATAATCTTTTATTTTATTATAGGAAAAATCGCGCAAGATGCTCCTCCTGATGCGTTCGGCAGTTAAACGGTTTGACGATACATTATTTCCGTATAAGTCTTTCTCGATTTCCTTCTTCAAGTCTTTTAGCTGGTTTATATAAATATCCAGTTTTTTCTGCCTAGCTTCCTGTAAAGTGCCTCTTAGTGAATCTAAATTTTTTAAGGCTTCATTTGCGCAGTCTATTTGCTTCTTGTGGCTTGCGCCCCCTGACAATGAATTTATAAGTTCATCGTGCCAACTCTTCCAGTATAGAACATACTGGCGGTACGCCTCTTCCTTGGTCATTTTGGGCGGTTTATATTCTTCCGGCGCCAAAACCAATTCTTCTTTAGGCAGATTTTCTTTTTTGCGTTTACGCGTAAACTTACGCACAAAGGCATCGCATCCAATTAAAGTAACTAGTAAACAGTAACTGGTAACTAGTAATAAAATCTTTGCCCTTGGATTCTGAATTATGGATTTCATTTTATCATCTCCGTGAACTCTTTTTCACCAATAATCTTTACTCCTAATTTTTTTGCCGTATTATATTTTGAGCCGGGATTCTCACCTGCCACTACAAAATTGGTATTCTTACTTACGTTAGAGGAAACATTACCGCCAAATTGACGTACCAGACTTTCGACTTCGCTCCTGCTGAAATTTTTAAGCTCTCCGGTGAAAACAACTGTTTTTCCGGTTAAAAGAGATTTTTTTATAGATGTTATTTTCTCCTGTAAGTTTAAACCGGCTTCTTTGAATTCCTTAATTAAACGGTTAGTGCTCTCTTGTGTAAAAAAGTCAACAATTGATCCTGCTATAACAGAACCCACTTCATATATAGCATCGAAATCTTCCTGTTTTGCTTTTATAAGATTGTCTAAAGTCGTAAACTTATTTGCTAATACATATGCTGCCTTTTCGCCTACATGCCTGATACCCAAGCCGTATATAAGACGGGGTAAGGGTTGTTTTTTGCTTTTTTCTATTGCATCTAAAAGATTTTGTGCTTTTTTTTCTTTAAATAATTCTAACTTTAAGAGATCTTCTTTTTTTAAAGAATAAATATCTGCAAAATCCTTTACCATCCTTTTGCGAACCAATTGTTCTACAACTGCCTCGCCCATTCCCTCAATATCCATTGCTGCCCTTGATGCAAAATGGATTAGGCCGCGTTCGAGCTGTGCCGGACAAGACGGATTAATGCAACGATAAGCTACGTCCTCTTCTTTTTCCTTTATCACCTTGCCTTTACATATGGGACAAGTTTTAGGGATTATAAAGGCGCACCTGCCCTTACTCTGTACAACTTTAACTATCTTAGGTATTACCTCTCCTGCCCGCTCAATCAATACGCGGTCTCCCTCTTTTACATTAAGGCGTTTAATCTCATCAAAATTATGGAGCGTAGCATGTCTGATTATTACCCCGGCACATTCAACTGGCTTAAGCTGGGCCACAGGAGTAATTACTCCTGTCCTGCCTACCTGAAGATTAATGTTTAAGACGAAGGTTGTGGCCTGGCGTGCAGGATACTTATATGCTACTGCCCAACGGGGACTCTTCAAGGTAAAACCTAATTTCTTTTGTTGGGATAAACTATTTACTTTAATTACCATACCGTCTATATCATAGGCCAATTTTTCCTTTTTTTCCTGCCAGATTCCGCAATAATCAATTACCTCATCAAAATTTTTACAGAGTTTAGAATACTGACTAGTACGCATACCCCATTCTTTTAATCTATTTAAAAAATCCCACTGAGTTAAAATATCTAACCCTCTATGTTCTCCTAAGGAATGAGCAAAGAAGTTAAGTCTCCTCTGAACCACCAGGCCTGCATCCAAAAGTTTTAAAGAACCACTGGTAGCATTTCGCGGATTGGCAAATAATACTTCTCCTGCCCTTTCCCTTTCTTTATTTAAGGCATCAAAACCCTTCCTTTCCATATAAACCTCGCCGCGTATTTCAATAAAATCAGGTATATTTTTGCCAAGTAAAACTAAGGGTATGGCGCGGATAGTTTTTATGTTTTGTGTGACATCCTCACCCGTCTCTCCATCGCCTCGGGTAGCACCAATGGATAATTTCCCTTTTTCATAGGTAATATTGGCACTTACGCCATCAATCTTAAGTTCTGCTACATATTCAACTTTTTCACCTGACTTTAACCCTCTATGCACACGCTCATCCCAATCCCGTAATTCTTCATAGGAATAAGTATTATCTAAAGAAACCATCTTTTGTTTATGCTTAACGGTCTTAAATCCTTTAAGAATTCCGCCGCTCATTCTTACCGTAGGAGATTCTTCTGTTTTAAATTGAGGGTATTTACCTTCCAAGTCTTTAAGCCTTCTCATTAAATCATCATATTCTTTATCTGATACCTCAGGCTGAGAAAAGACATAGTATAAATAGTCCTGGTGCCGGATTTGCTCTCTTAACCTTTCTATCTCTTTTTTTACTTCTCTACTCATATCTTATCTACCCAACAGAAGTCTTTCTCCAAGAAATCTTGGGAGACCTTCATTGATAATCTTTTGTCTGGTAGTCTGAATATCATAGCTTATTCGTTTAATCTGTATATTTTCCTTATCAGTATCGTATATACAATATGCTGCCTGTGGATTACCGTCGCGCGGTTGTCCTACGCTACCCACATTTATAATATATTTATTCTCTTCTTTGATATCAATATTACTACCTTCTTGATATTCTATGTGACTATTTTTAGATTTAATAAATACTCCGGGGACATGCGTATGCCCCACAAAACAAATATTAGTCTCTAATAATTCGAAGGTCTTGGAGGCAATATAACCATCAGTCATATAGTTGAAATCACCGGGTTCATCTAAGGTGCCATGTACCAAAGCCAAATCCTCATTTTTATAAACAAGTGCCAGCCCTTCTAAAAAATATCTGTCTTGTTCATCTAAATTACGCTCTGTCCAGGATACGGCAACTTTCGCGAGCGGATTAAAATAATCTGTGGAAAATAAATTGACACTTGCCCAGTCATGATTTCCGGCAACAGTAATCATTGCAAGCTTTTTTACTTTATCAATGCATTCTTTGGGACTTGCAGCATAACCTACGACATCGCCTACGCATAGATATTTATCTATCTTTTCTTTTCTATAAGCTTCAATAATTGCATCCAGTGCTTCTAAATTGGAATGTATATCGGAAAAAATACCATAACGCACAAAAAATTTCCTTTCCGTAAATTTTCTTGTCCATAGGGGCCCTCGCCTCTCTGTTACCCCTTGGAAAGGGTGCCTGCACCCTTTCCAAACCCCTCCCAGTGGTATAGGAAAGCATACTTTCCTATACCATTAAAACTTAATCCCAAAATCTTTAAACTCACCTGCGGCAGGAAGCCACTGGATATCCGCATCTTGAATGTACATGGAGAAATACTTATTAATTCTTTCTAGAAACTCTTTTAACAGGCCCTCTTCTGCCTCTGCTACCACCTCAACCCTGCCATCGCGTAAGTTCTTCACCCATCCCGTAACATCTAAGTCTTGGGCAATATCTTCAGCGGTAAAACGAAAACCCACGCCCTGAACTTGGCCGCTATAATATACACGGATCTGTTTTTTCATATATTTGGTCGCACCTATTAAACGCAGTGCGAACCTATTTTGAAACTTTGGTAACTCAAACTTAATCTCTATACGCACCGCCCTGTCGGGCTCCCGTGTCTCCCGAGCTCCGTTTTGGCTTTGCTGGGGCAAAGCCAAAACGGGGCGTTCGCTGGGTCGCTCACTTCCAGCTAATTTTATTGCGTGTTCGCCTCTGCTTGCGGCTGGCAGCTGGGTGGGGGCAGCTGCCAGCCGCAGCGTCCTCACACCAACAAGTTTTTACCCGCTAAAAAATATTTGTTCATAAGAAGGGTTCGTCCGCTTACCGCCTACAATAATTTAAAATAATCTACGAAGGCGGTATGCAGAGCCTCTCGCGAACAGTGCTTGAGCACGAACTGCTTGGGGCGGGCGTGGTGCGGGCACGCCCGCCCCATAAAAAAGCCGAGAAAATTTTCAAAGTCAGGACAAAAGCCAAATATCTTTTATTTCTTCAAAGAGCTCTAGATTGTTAAAATCAGCGGGTAATATATTTTCTGCTGACTTTCCGAATAGATAATCTCCTTCTTTATAGAATCCTGTAGCGATTAATTCAGAGCACCTGCCTGCCGGCAGGCAGGAAGAAATCTTTTTCTACTACTGAACAAATTATGCAGGATAACACCAATTTTACCACAAATTAATGATAAAGAAACCAAAAGAATTGTAAAACATCGTAAGGCAAATTGTTCATAGTGGCCCACCAAAGAGCTACTTTATAGCGTTTATGCTCCTGTTGGTGCTTACGTCGCATTAC
>JAUYDQ010000120.1 GCA_030691725.1 Candidatus Omnitrophota bacterium | reverse complement strand
CGCAATCGAGAATGAGGCCGATATTATAGCTTGCGGTATAAAACTTGATATTTCACATACAGAATTTACATTAAGAGCGATTAAAAAAGAAATAAACTTTAAAACCAGACTTATCGGGCGCCATAATATTTATAATATATTAGCAAGTTTTGCCTGGGCTTTTAAGGAAGGCCTGGATCCAACGGTTATAAAGTCTGCATTGGAGAGGTTCAATTTTATTCCGGGCAGGCTTGAGAAGATAAAATGTAGAAAAGATTTTTCGCTCTTTGTAGATTATGCCCACACAGAAGATGCGCTTACCAATGTTATTGGAGCTTTAAGGCAAATATCCGGCAATAGAATTATTGTTGTATTTGGATGCGGTGGTGAACGTGATAAAACTAAAAGGCCAAAGATGGGCTATGCAGCTTCTGAATTATCCGATTATGTAATTATTACCAGTGATAACCCCCGCTCTGAAGACCCGCAAGAAATAATAGAGGATATTATAAAAGGCATAAGAAAGGATAACTATTCTATTATTCCCGACCGCAAAGACGCCATAAGAAAATCTTTATCTCTGGCTACGGTAGGAGATATAGTTCTGATAGCTGGCAAGGGACATGAGACTTACCAAATATTAAAGAATCAGACTATACATTTTGATGACCGAGAGGTTGTAAGAGAATGTTTAGAGTCAATGAGTTAGTAGAAGCTACTAAAGGCAGGCTAATAAGCCAGGTAGAGAATACAATTATTAGGGGTATCTCTATAGATACCAGGACGATTCATCCTCAAGATGCCTTTATTGCTATAAAAGGGAATAATTTTGACGGCCACGATTTCATTGATGAAGCAATTAAAAAAGGGGCAAGCTGTATAATAAAAGAACCGGCGGGCAAGGCAAAAGACAAGGCGCCCGGAGTAACTTTTATAGAAGTCCGGGATACCATAAAAGCGCTCGGAGACATTGCTCGATTCCAGCGTAGAAAATTTAATACTCCTGTTATTGCGGTTACGGGAAGCAATGGTAAGACTACTGCTAAAGAAATGATCGCCCATATATTATCGAGAAAATTTAAGGTTCTCAAGAACGAAGGCACAAAAAATAACCATATAGGCCTGCCTTTGACTTTGGTTAAGCTTAACGGTTCCTATGATATTACGGTTCTTGAGGTGGGTACAAATCATTTTGGCGAAGTTGAATATCTTACCAGGATATGCCAACCGAATATAGGCATAATTACTAATGTCGGTTCCAGCCACTTAGAATATCTGCGTGATTTAAAAGGTGTTTTTAGAGAAAAATACAAGATAGTAGAAAATTTAGAAAAACCATATATCGGCATATTGAATGCGGATGATAATTTATTAAAGAGGAAAATATCCCCCAAACATAAAAAAACGATTATTTTAGGTTTTGGCATGAAAAATCATTGCGATTTTTTTGCTTCCTATATTAGAAATGTTATTGATAAATTAGAGTTTTGTGTAAATCAAAAATATAAATTTACATTAAAGACCCCGGGGTATTATAATATTTATAATGCATTGGCTGCTATAACAGTAGCGCGAATCTTCGGTATCGCATATAAAGATATTATCTTAAGGCTTAATACCTTTGACTTTCCGCAGAGCAGGCTTAAATTTATGGAATTAGACAGCATCAAATTTATTGATGATACATATAATTCTAACCCGCCCTCTTTGAGTCAGGCCTTAGATGTCCTTGCTAATTTTAGGACTTCGGGGAGGAAGATTTTTGTGATGGGTGATATGTTAGAATTAGGAAGTTATAAAAAATCATTTCACTATCAAGCCGGCCAAGAAGCAGCTGGGTGCTGCGATGTACTTATCACGGTAGGCAATTTATCTAAACTGGCAGCTAAGGGAGCTATGGCTTCTCGTTTTGATACCAAGAATATATTTACATGCCAAACTATTACTCAAGCACGCAAGATTTTATTTAGCAGGCTTTCACTAAAGAAGGGTGACCTTGTGTTGGTTAAGGGATCTCGCCTGATGAAGATGGAAGAGATCTTCAAGAGCTAATATGCTATATCATTTACTTTACCCTCTACACGATATAATATCTTTTTTTAATATCTTTCGTTACATTACCTTTCGCGCTGCAATGGCAACTATAACTGCTTTTCTGATCAGCATGATTCTAGGCCCAATAGTAATAAAATTCCTTACCCAGTTAAAGATAGGTGAAAATATAAGAAAAGAAGACAGCGCCAGATTATACGAATTGCATAGCAGAAAACAGGATACACCAACTATGGGCGGAATATTGATACTCTTGGCAATATTATCAGCTACATTACTTTGGGCGGATATTTTTAACAGATACATAATCCTGGTTTTATTTAGTACGGTCTGGTTAGGGATAACCGGATTTATTGATGATTATCTAAAACATATAAGAAAAAAATCTAAAGGTTTGACTGCTGCTTCAAAATTCACCAGCCAAATCATATTAGGCCTGGTATTAGGCATCATACTTTTTTTAACTCCACAAAACGGGACGAAGATTGATATACCATTTTTGAAAGATGTATCTTTAGAGCTGGGTATTTTTTATATCTTGTTTGTCATTATAGTCATAACAGGCTCTTCCAATGCTGTAAACCTTACTGATGGCTTAGATGGTTTAGCCATAGGAACTGTAATTATGGTAGCCTTGGCCTTTAGCGTTTTAAGCTATGTGTCGGGAAATATAAGATTTAGCAGTTATCTTTTCATACCTTATATTAAAGGTGGCGGAGAATTAACAGTGTTTTGCGCAAGTATTCTCGGAGCAGGATTGGGTTTCTTATGGTTTAACTGTTACCCGGCCTCTATTTTTATGGGAGATGTAGGTTCTTTGGCTTTGGGCGGTGCCCTTGGGACAACTGCTTTATTGATAAAGAAAGAACTACTCTTGGTAATTGTGGGGGGGATATTTGTTTTAGAGGCTTTATCAGTAATTTTACAGGTAGCCTCCTTCCGTCTTACAAAGAAGCGCATATTTAGAATTGCTCCCCTACATCATCATTTTCAATTCCTTGGCTGGTCAGAGACTAAGGTGATTGTAAGATTCTGGATTCTGGCAAGCCTCCTTGCACTTTTTACAATAGTTACTTTAAAGATAAGATAACGCGCTCTTCACAATGTCTCTATGAACAATAAAGATTATTTTAAACACAGAAAAGTTACTGTAGCGGGAATGGCGCGCTCTGGTTTTGCCTCGGCTAATTTGCTCTATGATTTAGGCGCGGATGTCAGTGTGTCAGATAATCAGGATAATGATTCAACGCGTTCATATGCCCTTCAACTAAAATCAAAAAATATAAAGATTGAAATAGGCAGGCATTCTCCGGAATTTATAAAAGATAAAGATTTGCTTGTTGTTTCGCCAGGAATACCAGACACTGCATTACCTATTGTCTTAGCCAAACAATTCCAAATACCGATAATAAGCGAGATAGAACTGGCTTGGCTTTTATGTCCTGCGACCGTAATTGCCGTTACAGGCTCAAATGGTAAGACTACTGTTACGACATTAATCGGTAAGATACTGGAGGCTGGAGGTAAAAAAGTTTTTGTCTTGGGCAATATCGGCAATCCTTTTTGCTCTGAAGTAGAGAAAATGGAAGCGGGTGATTTTGTATCCCTTGAGGTGAGCTCTTTTCAGTTAGAGAATATACATGAATTTAAACCAAAGATTGCCCTGATACTCAATTTTGCCTGTAACCATCTGGATAGATATAAAGACTTACAAGAGTATCTTGCGGCAAAAAAGCGCATATTCATAAACCAGGACAAGTCTGATTATTCAGTCTTGAATCATGACGACCCTGCAGTTAAAGAGTTAGCCAAAGAGACAAAAGCTAATGTTGTATATTTTTCCCAGATGCCAGATTTAAACCTTAATCAGGCTGCAGTTTTAGCCGTAGCTTCTATACTAGGCATAGATAAAGAACTGTGTCTGGAAGTATTTAGGGCGTTTAAGGGCATCGAGCATCGCCTTGAATATGTCGCCAAAATAAATAATGTCACATTTATCAATGATTCCAAGAGTACAACCGTAGATTCTACTATATGGGCATTTAAGAATATTTCTTGCCCCATAGTCTTAATAGCAGGAGGTAAAGATAAAGGCAGCGACTATAGTATTATTTTGGATTTAATACGAAAGAAAACAAGAGAGGTTATTTTGATTGGAGAGGCAAGAGAGAAAATAAAAAGTGCCCTGAGAGGATTTCTATCTATCGATGAAGCCCCTACCTTAGAGGAAGCAGTTAATCTTGCCTTTTCTAAAGCCAAATCTGGTGATTGCGTGCTACTTTCACCCATGTGTTCCAGTTTTGATATGTTCCTTAATTATGAGGAAAGAGGAAAGATTTTCAAGCAGGCAGTTTTTAATTTAGCCAAAAACAAACATGGCGCGTGATACGAGGATAAATCTATTTACCATTACCTTTATTCTGATATGTATCGGGACGGTGATGATCTATAGCGCTTCCAGCATTTATGCCTGGGAGAGGTATAAAGACAGCCTCTTTTTTTTAAAAAGGCATTTAAGTTTTCTTATTATTGGCTCGATCCTTACTTTATTAGTGATGAGTATCGATTATAAGAAATTGAGGAGATGGGCGAAACCATTATTGATATTATCTATTGCATTACTGGTTTTAGTTTTAATTCCCCATATCGGTAGAGAAATTGCTGGCGCCCGCCGCTGGTTCAGGATAAAATTTATCAGTTTCCAGCCTTCAGAATTAGCCAATATGGCTGTAATTATTTATATAGCGGATTTTATTAGCCGTAAGTGCGACCAAATAAAAACGTTCTGGCAAGGCTTCCTGCCACCAATGTTTATTTTAGGAATGACGGGACTATTAATTCTTGCACAACCGGATTTAGGAACTGTTTTGGCTCTCGCAATTGTGGTGTTTATTATGCTTTTTGTGGCTGGTGTGCGCGTATCTTATCTTTTGTCGGTAATCATGGTTAGCCTGCCTTTACTTTATATATTGATATTTAATGTTCCTTATCGCCGGATGCGTATTATGGCATTTTTAAACCCTTGGCTCGACCCCAAAGGCAGCGGTTTTCAGGTCATCCAATCACAGATTGCCTTGGGTTCAGGCGGACTATTCGGTGTGGGGCTGGGCCATTCCAAGCAAAAATTATTTTATCTGCCCGCAGCACATACCGACTTTATTTTTTCTATAATCGGGGAAGAATTAGGGTTGTTGGGGACAGTGGCTGTAATAATATTATTGATAGTCTTTATTCAACAGGGCCTTAAAGTAATAAAGAATGCCGCGGATAAATTTGCTTATTTTTTAAGCCTGGGGTTGGTTCTGATGATTTCTCTTAAGGCTATAATAAACATTGGTGTTTCCTGCGGAATATTACCTACAAAAGGCCTGCCTTTGCCTTTTATCAGTTACGGCGGTTCTTCTTTTGTTTTTGATCTGATCAGTGTTGGCATACTAATGAATATTGCGCGGACTGGAGAATATCCGTGAAGGTCTTAGCCATTACCGGATCAAGCGGCGGCCATATCTTTCCTGCACTGGGATTTTTAGACACATTAAAAAATAAACACAAAAATATAGATGCGCTTTTAGTTTTACCTAAAAAAAGCATAACAAATCAGATAAAAAGTTTTGAATATAAGTTTAATTATATTTCCGTATCTTCTATTAAGCTGGGTTTTAATTTTAAAAATTTTACTGCTATATTAAGGTTTTTGATAGGGTC
Organism: Candidatus Omnitrophota bacterium; assembly: GCA_030691725.1. Taxonomy (GTDB): domain Bacteria; phylum Omnitrophota; class Gorgyraeia; order Gygaellales; family Profunditerraquicolaceae; genus UBA1562. The sequence continues at coordinate 150 of JAUYDQ010000120.1, read as the reverse complement.
TCTGGAAAGTATTGTTATACTGTTGACATTCAGGCCTGAGGTCGTAGTCGGGTTTGGCAGCCTGGTTTGTATCCCGATGATTTTATTTGCCTGGCTCTTGGGGACGAAGACGTTAATCCATGAACAAAACGTAATCCCTGGCCGGGCTAA
>JAUYDQ010000108.1 GCA_030691725.1 Candidatus Omnitrophota bacterium | reverse complement strand
TACAGGTTATCAGGTTATTCGGCCTTTGATAGAAGTAAAGCGCCGGGAAATAGAGACATTCCTGAAGCGCAAAAAGATCAGGCCGCGCATCGATACATCTAATTTAGAAGACATTTATTTTAGGAATAAGATCAGAAACAGGCTGCTGCCTTTATTAGAGAAAGAATACAATAAAAATATTAAAGAAGTATTGAGCAATATGTCAGAAAGCATAGGCTACGATTATGATTATTTAATGCACGTAGCTCAGCGCTCAATAAAGCAGTCAAAGACATAACTCAATCTCACCAGGCTTATAAAATTGCACCCGGCAATACGCAGATTGGTATTGCGGATGACTATTGCCAGAGTAAAAGGCAATACGCGAAGGCTTACTTTTGCGCACATAAAAGAATTAGAAGATTTGATTTTTAACCGACCAGTCAATTCCATAGTTGACCTGCCTAAAGGAGTATCGGTAGTTAAGAAGAAAAATCAACTCTTTTTTTATGGTGTAGAAAAGTATAAAACACTTTTCTAACCACTGAAAATCATATTGAAGTTATCGCGAAGCGATTTTCTTGCCGCAAGACAAATCCTTAATAAACACTTGATTTTATAAATATTTAAATATATAATGAAATTTCTAAAAGAGAGGAAGAAAATGGCAAATCATAATGTTCCTAAGTCTAAGAAAAACAATATACTTAGACGTTTTCCTTGGGTTTGGTTACTTATTATTGCTGCCTTTTATCTGTTACTTAATTCTTTAACCATACCCATAACCGGCATACCGAAGGAGGTATCTTATAGTGACTTTTACGGGATTTTAAAGGCTACTCCCGAGAAGCTTAAGTCTGTGACCAAGATTGAATCTGTGCTGCAGGGCGAATTTACTGACAACAGTAAATTCTTCTTAAATATCCCTGATAATGATACAGAACTGCTTAATCTTATGCGCCAGAATTTAAAACATTTTGATGTTAAACCACCGCGCACTTTATGGACAAATTTATTGTATTCATTGGGCCCGGTGGTTTTATTGATATTTTTTTGGTGGATGATGGCTGCTCGGGGAGAGCAACTGGGAAACAGGATTATGGGTTTTGGCAAGATGCGGCCGAAGATACATAGCGATAAAGAAGGAGAGAAAGTCACCTTTAATAATGATGTAGCAGGAGTAGACGAGGCCAGGGAGGAACTCCAGGAAGTTATTGAGTTTTTAAAAGACCCCAAGAGGTTCCAAAAATTAGGCGGTAGAATTCCTAAAGGCGTTTTATTAATAGGCCCTCCGGGTTGTGGGAAAACATTAGTCGCTAAAGCTGTGGCAGGAGAGGCAGGCGTGCCGTTTTTCAGTATATCCGGGTCTGACTTTGTGGAAATGTTCGTAGGTGTGGGAGCCAGCAGGGTAAGGGATTTATTCGAGCAAGGCCGTAAGGCAGGAAAGATTTCCGGTAAAGGCGCGATTATTTTTATTGATGAAATAGATGCAGTAGGGCGGCTTCGTTTTTCCGGTATAGGCGGAGGTCATGATGAGCGAGAGCAGACCTTGAATGCGCTTTTAGTAGAAATGGATGGATTTGCCACAGAGCAAGGGTTAATCCTTATTGCTGCAACTAACCGGCCGGATACGCTGGACCCAGCGCTTTTGCGGCCGGGAAGATTTGACAGAGTTATTGTGGTAAATCTTCCGGATATAGCGGGTAGAGAAGCGATACTCAAGGTGCATACCAGAAAAATAAAATTAGCTCCTTCCGTTAATCTGAAAATTATTGCGCAGCAAACTTCTTTATTTTCAGGAGCAGACCTTGCTAACTTGTGTAATGAGGCGGCACTCTTAGCTGCCAGACACAACAAAGAAGCAGTCGAAGAAAAAGACTTAGAGGCAGCCATAGAACGCGTGATTATGGGGCCGGAGAAAAAAAGCAGGGTAATGTCTAAACGCGAAAAGGAATTAACTGCGATTCATGAAGCAGGGCACGCCATATTATCCCTGCTTATTCCCGAGGTAGATCCCGTTACAAAAGTATCAATTATACCAAGAGGAATGGCAGGCGGATATACTTTAACTCCGCCCCGGGAAGATAAAGGATATCATTCCAAGGGAGAACTTTTTGGCGATATTACAGTGGCTTTGGGCGGAAGGGTATCAGAGGAACTGAATTTCGGCGATATTACAACGGGTGCCGCCCGAGATTTGGAGGCAGCTACCCAGATAGCCAGGCAGATGGTTTGTGATTATGGAATGAGCGAGCGCCTAGGTAATATTACTTTGGGTAAAAGCCATGGCCCGGTATTTTTAGGGAGAGACCTTATCGAAGAAAAGAACTACAGCGATGAGACAGCCAGCATTATTGATGAAGAAATAAAACATATCATTGATGAGTGCTATAGCCGCGCAAAGAAACTAATCCAGGAGAATCAAGAAAAGCTAAAACTATTAGCCAATACCTTACTTGAAAAAGAAGTGCTCAGTGGTGAAGAAATCAAGCGCATGCTCGGTTTGGTAAGGCCCGATACCGATACCCCAAATGCTAATCCTCCAGCCCAGCAATCATAAAGAGTTAAAAAAATTGATGCAGGATATTAAAGTTGATCCCTATGGCATTGAAATTATGCTGCCCAAAGCAACGTCCTACCTTGTAAAAATAAATTCTCTTTCTAATATTACTGCAAATATACTCAAGCAAGAAATGCTTTCTTTTGGTGGCGATGTAGCTGTAGCGCGCGGTGTATTAACAGGCAAGGCCCGTAAAACTGATTGCCTTATTATGGGGAATCTTGCTCAATTTAATCAGCTCACTAAAAAGTTAAATAGACAGCCTTTTGGCTTGGATAGATTAGCGCATGATTTATCCGTTAGCCTCACCAATTATCAGAAGGATGAATTTAATCTTAACCTGGGTAGATACAAATTGGCTTTAAGGCAAGGCAAAACCTATATTATGGGGATTGTAAATCTCACGCCGGATTCATTCAGCGGAGACGGGGTTTATCAGGGGCTGTCCCCGACTTCGCTGAATCGTAGTCAAACTAAGGGGACTGTCCCTGAACGAGTTTTCGACTTCGTAGAGAAAATGGTAGAAGACGGAGCGGATATTATTGATATAGGAGGAGAATCGACCCGTCCAGGCGCTAAACCTGTTTCTGTCAAAGAAGAATTAGCACGCACAATACCTATAATTAAAAAGATTTCCAGGAAAATCAAAATTCCTATTTCCATCGATACTTTTAAACCCGAAGTAGCAAGGCAGGCCCTGGATAACGGCGCAAGTTTAGTAAATGATATAATCGGCTTAAATAATAAAATGGCAAGGATAGTTTCCAAATATAAAGCAGGCGTTGTGATTATGCATATGAAGGGTAATCCGCGAACTATGCAGAATAACCCTGTTTATAACTCTTTGATTGATGAGGTAATAGAGTATTTAGATAAGGCAATAAGTGAGGCTGTTGCCTGGGGCATAGATAGAGAAAGAATTATCGTTGACCCTGGTATCGGCTTCGGCAAGACGCTTACGCATAATTTAGAGATATTGAAGAGATTAAAAGAAATTAAAATCTTAGGCAGACCTATATTAGTAGGTCCATCCCGGAAATCCTTCATAGGCAAAATATTAAATGCAGGACCGAAGGCGAGAATTTTTGGTACTGTATCCGCGTCAATATTAGCAGCTAAAAACGGCGCAAATATAATCAGGGTCCACGATGTTCAAGCGGTAAAACAGGCAATAAAAGTTCTAAATACTATAAATAATCTAAGATAGTATCAGGTAGTATACGAGTATGTTGAATATTATTCTTATGTGGAAGCCGATAATTGAGATCCTGATACTCTGGTTTGTGATTTATCATATTATGCTTTTCTTTGAGGGTACGCGTGCAATACAGGTTTTACGCGGAATAATTATTCTTTTAGCTGCCTTTTTCTTATTTCAGAAGTTGGGCTTACAGATACTTGATTGGTTACTTACAAAATTATTCGCTATCTCAGTTATTGCTATTCTTGTCATTTTTCATCCGGAGATAAGACAAGGTTTGGCGAGGTTAGGTCAGCGCCATCTATTCGGTACCAGCGAAAGTGAAGAAGAGATGGATTATATATTAAAACAGATAGGTGAAGCAACTGAGAATCTCTGCAAGAATAAGATTGGCGCGCTTATTGCCATAGAGAAGAATGACCCCCTTACTGCTTATATTGAAAGCGGTGTTCTTATCGATGCACGCGTATCTTCGGACTTAATCGAGAACATATTTACGCCTAATAGCTTGCTTCATGACGGAGGTTTAATTATACAACACGGCCGTATCATTGCTGCCGGATGCCTATTCCCTCTTAATGAAAATCAGGATTTAAGCCGCATATACGGCATGCGGCACCGCGCTGCTTTAGGGTTAAGCGAAGAAACAGACGCCGTAATTATTATTGTTTCCGAGGAGCGGCAGGATATGTCTTTGTTGTATCGCGGTAAATTATACAAGGATTTAAGCAGAGAAGATATGCTTTTCAAGATTAAAGAGATTACAAAACTCAAGAAAGAAGATGCCTAAAGAAAGAATTAGTATCGGTTATCGTATCGGACACTGGTTTACATACCATCCTTGGCTTAAACTCATTGCGCTTATTTTAGCGATTATGGTCTGGCTTTATGTTAAAGGCGAAATAAAACACTTTGATTACTAAAATATGCTTAATTTAGGCGTAAATATTGACCATGCGGCAACCTTAAGAGAAGTTCGGCATGGCATTGAGCCAGAGCCTGCATTCGCAGCTTTAATTGCTCAAACAGCCGGAGCTGATAGTATAGTTGTGCATTTGAGAGAAGACCGCCGACACATTAAAGAAAGAGACCTCTGTATTTTAAAAGAAATAGTTAAGGTAAAATTGAATTTAGAAATGTCCATTGCCGAGGAGATAGTTACGATTGCCTGTAAAGTTAAGCCTGACCAGGCAACTCTGGTACCTGAAAAAAGGCAAGAGTTAACTACTGAAGGCGGTTTAGATGTAGTATCTAATTTTAAAAAGATAAAACAGGCAGCAGATAAATTAGGAAAAAGCGGTATTGCGGTAAGTTTATTTATTGATCCCGACAAAAAACAGATTGACGCCGCAAGAAAATTAGGGATAAGGATGATAGAGCTGCATACCGGCCGCTATGCCGATGCCAGGAATAAAAAAGAACAGGATAAATATTTTAAAGAATTAGAAACAGCAGTTAAATATGCCAGGGATAGAGGGCTGCATGTTTTTGCCGGGCACGGCTTAAATTATTATAATGTGCCGAGGGTGGCTAAAATAAAGGGAATAGAGGAGTTAAATATAGGTTATTCTATTGTGTGCCGCGCAGTGCTGGTGGGTTTGGAGCGGGCAGTGCGCCAGATGAAGGCATTAATAAGATGATAATCGGAACCGGAGTAGATATAACTGAAGTAACGCGCCTGCGCCAGGCAGTGGAGAAGTGGGGCAAAGATTTCTTAAACCGCATATTTACTCAGGAAGAATTAGAGAATGCGAAAACCAGAGGTAGTTTATACCAGCATCTTGCAGGCAGGTTTGCAGCTAAAGAGGCAGTATTTAAGGCGCTGGGTGATGCCAAATTAAATTGGAAAGACGTCCAGATCTTAAACGATAAAGAAGGTAAGCCCTGTTGTGTGATTTTAAATGGCAGGGGCAAGAAGATAGATGTACATATTTCTATTTCCCATGTGAAAAATTATGCGGTTGCCAACGCTATTATTACGCAGAAGGACTAATGCCCACAAGGGTGATTTTGGGCATATTTTTATTTTAGCCGGTTCCGCAAGATTCTCGGGAGCTGCGGTTTTATGTAGTGAGGCAGCTATGCGTTCAGGGGCTGGGTTAGTTACGCTGGGTATTCCTAAAAGTTTAAATAGTGCGATAATAAAAATAAAACCTAAAGAAGTAATGACCTTTCCTTTGTCCGAAACCGGAGATGGCACGCTAAGCCTGAGTGGATATAAAAAGATTAAAGATTTTGTAAAAAAAGTTGATGTATTAGTAGTCGGCCCAGGCCTTACTCAGAATAAGTCAACGCAAGGTTTAGCGCGGAAAGTAATATCTAAAATAGATAAACCCATGGTTATCGATGCAGATGGGCTTAATGCGTTAGTAGGGCATTTGGATTTGTTGGGAGTTAGGAGTGTGGGGTTAGGAGTCATGAGAATATTAACGCCGCATTCTGGCGAAATGGCGAGGTTATTAGGTGTAAGTATAAAAAAAATTCAGGCTAAGAGAAGAGGTATTGCCAGGAAATTCGCCAAGGATTATAAAGTAACTACAGTATTAAAAGGACACGATACTGTGGTTGCGGACTTTAGCGGTAATTTATATATAAACAAAACCGGTAATCCAGGGATGGCTACTGCAGGAAGCGGTGATGTTTTGACAGGAATGATTGCGGCTTTTTTGGCTCAAGGCTTAAAAGCCTTTGAGGCATCAAAATATGCAGTTTATCTCCATGGTTTAGCCGGAGATTTAGCCGCAAAAGAAAAAACGCAAGTGGGCATGATTGCCTCGGATATAATCGAGAAGATTCCAGAGGCGATAAAGAGGTGTAGTTAAAATGGCTATTACGAAACAAAAAGGTGATATAGCTGAGGCTTTCGTTACTTATTTACTTAAGCAAAATGGGTTTAATGTGCTAGTTCCCTGGGGTGAAGATAATAGATACGATCTCGTTTCCGAGAAAAACGGAGTCTTTAAGCGCATTCAAGTTAAATATGTTACTCCTAAAAATGGGACGCTCAATGTGTCTATTAGGAGTTCAAATAACTATAATATAATACATTATTCACTTAGGGATATCGATGTTATTGCAGCATATCATCCTAGAGAAAATAAAGTTTATTTTATTCCACTAAACCATACAAGAAATATTAGTAGTTGTAAACTACGTTTAAGACCAACAAAAAATAAACAAAAGAAGTTTATAATTATGGCATCAAAATATGAATCAAGGTTTGATTTACTTGAAAAATAGATTTTGCTGGCGTGGCGCAACGGCAGCGCAGCGGTTTTGTAAACCGCGGGTTGAAGGTTCGATTCCTTTCGCCAGCTTTGATTTGATAGATATATGGGCAGGTACCCAAGTGGCCAAAGGGGACAGACTGTAGAGAATGCAGCGCCCCGCCGAAAGGCGGGGTGGAAAAGTAGGTGAATTCAGGGAACCCCTTGATCTATATGGGTCAAGGGCAATCCTGAGCCAAGCCCGCCAGAGTTTTGGCGGGAAGGTGCAGAGACTAAGCGCCTGCTACCTAAAGCCGGTAGCCTGTTTATAACAGGCAGGTTAAGGTAATGAGATAGTCCAAGCCTCAGGGTAACCTGAGGGCACTTGAAATCTGTTGCACTTGTGCTTCAGAGGTTCGAATCCTCTCCTGCCCACCATATAACGCGGGCATAGCACAGAGGAAGTGCAGTAGCCTTCCCCCGCTTTTATCAAAGATTGACGCGAGCGTAGTTCAATGGTAGAACAATAGCCTTCTCCCGCCAAGCTAATTAATAGAAGGCGGGATTTCGCCCTGAATTAATAATAGCGGGGCTCAACAAGCTATATATGCGGGAGTAGTTCAGTGGTAGAACAATAGCCTTCCAAGCTATATACGCGGGTTCAATTCCCGTCTCCCGCTTTCAATGAGCACATATAAATAAAACTATGTCAGAGAGAGAATTCTTAGAACCGGTATTTATTGATGCATTTGACCTGGACGATGCCTGGTTCCAGTGTCTATCTCAGATACTCGATAAAGGGCATGTCTATACCATAACCAGGGGCAGTTACGAAGGACAGAAACGCCTGGAGTTTGATTTTGTGGTTGTGAGGACAAAAAAACCGTCACATCAAATTATTCCCATAATCCCGGAGGGAATGAGCATTCCTGTGCCTACAGATATGGAATATATCCAGGGTTATTTAAATTACCTTATGACTGGTGTAAAAACCGAGACTGAAGATTATACATATGGAGAGAGGTTAGTTGAGCCAAAAGTAAGAGTAAAACAAAATATTGACGGCAAAGATATGATTAAAGAAATGCCTCTAAATGTAAATCAGATTGAAGAAGTAATAAAGATTTATAAAGAGCAAGGATTTGGGACAAATCAGGCAATAATGGAGATTGGCATGCCTTCGGATATAAAGTTAGCTGATCCGCCCTGCCTTAGGCTTATAGATACAAGGGTACGCTATGGAAAGCTGCATTTTATTTTATATTTTCGCTCTTGGGATTTATGGGGCGGGTTTCCTTCTAATTTAGGCGGGTTGCAGTTAGTAAAGCAATATATGGCGCAAGATATTGGTGTTGGCGACGGCGAGATTGTCGCTGTCAGCAAAGGTCTGCACCTTTATGAATACAGCTGGGAGTTAGCGAAGATCAGGACGAATAAGCTTAATCCTTCTTCGCTGCAAAATTTAGGAGTGAAATAATTCAGATGGTGTCCGAAGGGGGGCCGGATAGGCGCAAGTTTATGAGATTGGATTATAGAGCGCCCCTTGCCTATAAAGTATGCAGTGAGGAAACTATTAATAAATTGCTCCAAGGTTATACTGCAGATATAAGTCAATCAGGCCTGCTTTGTAATATAAAAGACAGAGTGAATCAGGATGATATCTTATGGCTTTCTTTTGACAGGAGTCAGTTAAATATTTTTGAGGAGATAGAAAGAAGAAGCCTGATTTATCAAAACGGTATTATTGGTAAGGTAGTGAGAATAGAACAAAGAAATGATGACACATATAATGTCGGAGTTCAATTTATCACGCGCGAAGAAAAGAATTTAACCAATATCTATCCGAGGTTTCATTTCGTAGAGAAGCAACTCGAGGGAGAAAGTAAACAATAATGCAGAAACTCGATATTTCTATTTTAGGAGACGGCGGTTGGGGTACCACATTAGCAATGCTACTTTTTCATAAAGGTTTTAAGGTCAGCCTATGGGGCGCTTTTCCAGACTATGTTTCTTATTTAGATAAAAAAAGAATAAATACTAAATTTTTACCTCAAATTAAAATACCCAAAGATATAGAGATCACCTCAAACTTAAATGATGCAACCTGCGATAAAGAATTAATAATTTTTGCCATACCTTCACAATATCTGCGTATAATCTTAAGGAGGTTCAAAAAATTGAATTATTCCAGGGACGCTATATATTTAAGTGTAATCAAAGGCATAGAGACAGGTTCGTTTAAAAGGATGTCTGAGGTAATACATGAAGAAATAGGTAATGTGAGATTGGCGGTTCTCTCTGGCCCAACCATTGCCCACGAAGTAGCTAAAGAGGCACCTACAACGGCAGTAGTTGCTTCTTATGATAAGAATCTAAGGAAATATCTGCAAGGTATTTTTATGACAGAGCGGTTTAGAATTTATACAAATGATGATGTTATTGGTGTAGAATTAGGAGGCAGCCTTAAGAATATTATTGCTATTGCTTGCGGCATATCTGATGGTTTAGGATTTGGTACGAATACAAAGGCAGCTCTTTTATCGCGCGGACTGGTGGAGATTTCGAAGTTAGGCTATGCTATGGGAGCTAGGGTCGCGACTTTTAGCGGGATAAGCGGATTGGGTGATTTAGTCACTACCTGTATTAGCCCTTATAGCCGAAATAGATTTGTAGGCGAGCAAATCGGTAAAGGGAAAACTTTGAAACAAATAAGAGCTCATATGCAAATGATCGCAGAAGGTGTGCCTACTACGCAATCAGCATACGCATTGAGTTTGAAATATAAAGTGGATATGCCTATAACAAAAGAAGTTTACAGCGTTCTTTATAAAAATAAATCTCCTGAACGGGCAGTCAGTGACTTGATGACGCGGGAGAAAAAAGAAGAGTGACCGGGGGATGGCTCAGTTTGGTAGAGCGCTTGAATGGGGTTCAAGAGGTCGTGAGTTCAAGTCTCACTCCCCCGACCAAATTCGCCCGCATTTTGCGTGCATGCAAATTTGATGCCGAGTCACCTTTTTGCTAAAATGTCAGTGGCGATGGATAAAAAGTTTTAAGACATGGGAGAAGAGAGAAGGAAATCAGTTCGTATAAAGAAGGTACTTACTGTTCGATATAGCTACGGTGTCAATAAAGATGAAAAGAAATGGGATATTACCGCGATAAGGGATATTAG
>JAUYDQ010000005.1 GCA_030691725.1 Candidatus Omnitrophota bacterium | reverse complement strand
ATGCGCTCATTTAATGGTACAGGAAAGTATAAAACACTTTCTCATACCACTGCGAAAATCGCTTAAAGCTATCGCCGAAGGCAATTTTCTTGAAAGGAGCTTTTTGTGAATAAACGATTATTGTTAAGCATTGCCTCGATTTTAGTTTCAATTGTTTTTATATTATTAATTATAAAGAAAATCAATCTGCCCCTGCATATAAAGGCAGGTAAAATTACTTCTTCTGCCGCGCTCTCTGCAAAGGCCCTAGATTCTTTAGAAAAGGGCAATCTCTGGGAAGCGATGTCACTCTACCAGCGTTTAATCAATGAGTTTCCAAACTCAACTGATATTATGAATTGGCAAAAGAAGATAGAAGAAATAAATATAAAATTATTATTTTCTCCTGTGTCAGGCCCTAAGAGTATTCTTTATGAGATAAAGCCCGGCGATACCTTAGCTAAAATTGCTAAAGAATTTAAGACGACGATTGAGTTAATCATAAAGAGCAATGGCCTTAAGGATGATAAAATCTTACCCGGCAGAAAAATCAAGGTCTGGACTGCCCCCTTTAGCATTGTTGTGGATAAATCCCAAAATACGCTTATCTTAAAGACTGACGAAGAGATTATTAAGACGTATATTGTCTCAACAGGCATTAATAATTCTACCCCCGTTGGTAATTTTAAAATTATCAACAAACTCCCCCTACCTACCTGGTTTAAGGCAGGCGCAGTGGTAGCGCCAAACAGCCCTGATAATATTCTGGGCGCGCGCTGGCTGGGATTCGACTTGCCGGGTTACGGTATTCATGGTACTACTGACCCTGTAAATCTGGGTAAACAGATTACCCAGGGTTGTGTGCGTATGTCTAATTCTGATATCGAGGAATTATACGCCGTCGTTCCTATCGGGACAGAAGTAACCATCGTCGACTAACCTTTGTTTATAGGCCAATTATTAACAAACGATTAACCATTAACTAAAATGAACGGACTTGATTTTGAAAGACCTATTATTGAGTTGGAGAAAAAAATCCAGGAGTTAAAAGGATTTATCTCGGAGAAAAAAATTGATCTTTCATCTGAAGTAAAACGCCTGGAAGAAAAGTTAGAGCGGCTAAAGGAAGATACCTATGGTAATTTGACTGCCTGGCAAAGGGTGCAGATTGCCCGGCATCCACAAAGGCCTTACACACAAGATTACATTAATATGATTATGTCTGATTTTATTGAATTGCACGGCGACCGTAGTTTCTCTGACGATCAAGCTATAATCGGAGGTTTTGCAAAACTTGACCATCAAAGGATTGTGGTTATCGGTCATCAAAAGGGGAGGGATACCAAGGAAAACCTGAGGCGTAACTTTGGTTGTGCGCATCCCGAAGGGTATCGCAAGGCCCTGCGCATAATGCAATTAGCAGAGAAATTCAATTTACCCATCGTGATATTTATTGATACTCCGGGCGCCTACCCTGGTGTGGGTGCAGAGGAGCGCGGCCAGGCCCAGGCAATCGCCCTTAATTTAAGAGAGATGATCAGTATAGGTGTACCCATTATAGCTATAATTATTGGTGAAGGAGGTTCAGGAGGAGCCCTCGGAATTGGAATTGCAGATAAAGTTTGCGTCTTAGAAAATGCTTACTATTCAGTTATTTCGCCCGAAGGTTGCGCGGCAATATTGTGGAAAGACGGCGCAAAAGCGCCTGAAGCAGCGCAAGTATTAAAGTTGACCGCACCTGATTTATTAAAGATGGGTATTATTGATGAAATAGTCCCTGAGCCTTTAGGCGGCGCGCATACCGACCAGGAAAGGACGGGTAAAATTCTAAAAGAGACGATAAATAAAAATTTGCAAGAATTAATCGTATTGAAGAAAGAGGAACTGTTGAAGTTAAGATACAAAAAATTTAGAGTAATGGGTGTCACAGGATGATAGAGCACGAGTTAATATTATTAGGTTTATTAAAGGAAAGCCCTAAACATGGTTATGAGATAAAGAAGAAGATTAAGGATATTTTTTCTTTATTTGCAGGCGTAGATTTAAAGTCTATATATTATCCTTTACGCATATTGGAGAAAAAGAACCTGGTAACCAAAAAAATAAGTAAAGCAGGCAGACGTCCGCAACGCCTCGTCTATGCGTTAACTCCAAAGGGCGAAACGAGATTTAAAGAATTACTTACCCAGAGCTTACTTAATTTTAAACGGCCGCAGTTTAGCCTGGATTTAAGCCTCTATTTTTTAAATTATATGAAACCGGATATAGTCAAACGTAGATTACGGGCACGCACGCAGGTATTAGAAGGGCTCTCCAGAGGCCTAAGGCAGATGATTGGTTCTCTTAAGAAGCAGAGGTCTGCCGCATTGGCTTATATCCTCGAACATAACCTGCAGATGGTGGAAACAGAATCGAAATTTCTCACCCGCCTTATCAAAACAATCTAACCCCATCCTTAAAATTTCCCCCCCCCAAATATTCCTTGACATCTTTGCGTCTATAGATTATACTTAATATTGTTGATAATTAAGTATATTGATTATTAATGAGGTTAAATATGGTCCAGGATTCCCTCTTAGAATTTGGCGAGAAGATAAATGAGATTCTTCCGGTAGTCATCCAGGGTTTTACCAGGCGTCAGGCAAATGCATTGTATAAAGGTCAAATCACCCTACCCCAACTCTTTATTTTAGATTTATTAAACAGGCAGGGCGAATCCAAGATGACGGATATGGCCCATTTTATGCAGGTGACTACAGCAGCGATGACAGGTATTGTGGAGAGGCTGGTCAGGGATGGTTATGTAGTCAGGGTTTATGACCCCGAAGATAGGCGAATAATTAAGATAAAATTGACTGGTAAAGGCAATGCCTTAGTTAAAAAGATTAACCAACAGAGGCTGAAGATGTTTATTGAGATTTTTGGCAGTATTTCTGAAGTTGACCGCCAGGATTACTTAAGGATTCTTATGCAGATAAGAGATGTATTAGCCAGAGAAAGCTCAACTGCAAAATGAAAAGATTTTTTTTGTTTTTAATTATATCTGTTTTTATACCATATACCGCCGTAAAGGCAGAGGAGATTCCTTTAACCCTAGATGAAGCTATAACTATAGCTCTTCGGGATAATCGCGATGTCTTACTTAAAGCTGAAGAGGTCAAGAAGGCAAAGGAAAAAATCGCCGAAGCGAAAGCCGGACTATTACCAACTCTAAATTTTACCGGTGGCTGGACATATACGCGGAGCTATTATCCAAAAAATATAACCCAGGCCACCACCCAGACTACCCTGAAACAATACTTATATAAAGGTGGTAAGACCATAAATACCATAGAGCAGAATAAATATAAATTTGGTGTCTCAGAAGCTTTGTTAGATAAGACAAGATTAGAAACAGTATTAAATGTAAAAAAGGCATTTTATACCCTTTTATTGGCTGGGGAGTTTAGCAATTTAAATAAAGGGATTTTAAATAATACCCAGGAGCACCTTAATTTTATACAAGC
>JAUYDQ010000064.1 GCA_030691725.1 Candidatus Omnitrophota bacterium | reverse complement strand
ACCCTTTCTTTATTCCTATTAGAGAAATTCTCAATACCCAATTTAATAATCTGCTTGGCTACTTCATAAGCCTTTTTTGACTCAAACTCAATGTGGGTAACTCCCGGAAAACGCGCCTTGGGACTGGTGGTAATAAGTTTAGTGTGAAAACAGGCAGCCACTTCCTGTAGCGCCGGCATAATACATTGCACATCCACCATCATCACTTCCACCGCACCCGTAATAATTGCCAGTTCCTGTTGTAAGAAATTCCCTGCTACGGCAATACCATGGCGCATCAATACTTCGTTGGCAGTGCAACAGATTCCCGCTAAATTTATGCCCTCCGCTCCTTTGGCTTTCGCTAATTTTATCAATTCCGGGTCTTTACTGGCTTTTACTGCCATCTCGGATAAAACCGGCTCATGTCCATGCACCACAATATTTACGTAATTTTCCTTTAACACACCTAAATTAACTTTACCTCTTATGGGAACAGGACTACCTAAAATAATATCCTGCACATCTGTCGCAATCATCGAGCCGCCCCAGCCATCGGAAAGGCTACAGCGCATACCTGTAGTAATGATATTTTTATAATCGTTATCTACGCCCATGGTCGTGGTGTGCAATAACTCTACTACTTCTCTATCTATGCCGCGGGGCGTAATACCCAATTTCTTCCAAATAGCCTGCCGTTTTTTAGGTGCTCGTTTAGAAAATACAAGCTCTCCCTCCTGTTTCCCGAATTCTTCTAAAAGTTTTTTACTCAAATCTTTGGCTATTTGTTCTTTTGTCTTGTGGCTTTGGCTATCGGAAGCCAAACCACTGCCCGCTGGCTTGTGGCTTTGGCTATCGGAAGCCAAACCACTGCCCGCTGGCTTGTTAGTATCAATACCGAATTCCTCTGCCAGCGTTTTTAGTTTCTCAATATCCAAGATTTCATAGTCATGGGCATGGCCTTCGGATAATGAAGACAAAGTATGCGCCACATCCCTGCCGTGGTCAGAATGTGCAGAGGCTCCCACTGCTATTTTACGGGCTAAATTTCTTGCTGTAATTGTATCTGCATTTGCGCCGCAGACACCTTCCTTTGCCCCTTCGCCAAAAGGGTCAATTCTGCAAGGACCCATATTACAGACAGTGCAACATAAACCAAGTTGTCCGAACCCGCATTGAGGTTCTTGCGATTCCAATCTATCCCAGGCAGTCTTTATATTTTCGTCTTTAGCTTTTTTCAAGACTTCCTGCGTGGCTAAGTCTATAGATTTTTTTTCAATATCGGACATCTTCTCCTCCATAACTATAATCCTGCTGCGTCTAAAACGAACGGAACCCTTTTATCCCAACCAATGGGCATAATGTGTATGCCCTGGCACATTGGCTTTAATTCTTTTATGAGTCTGGTGGCAATCGCGACTGACGTTGCTACCTTGTCTTTAGTTTCTTCCATTTCCTTTATCAAATTATCCGAAACATTTACACCTGCTACATTTTTATTCATATAGCGAGCCATGCCTGCGGATTTTAATAAGACAATCCCTGCTAATATGGTGGTCTTTAAATGCTTAATTTTAGAAAGAAAATTTTCGAAAACCTTAATGTCATATACTGCCTGGGTCTGAAAAAATTCTGCGCCTGCTTCAATCTTCTTCTCCATCTTGAGAATCTGCGGCTCTATGGGGTCTGCGCCGGGATTAACCACTGCACCCACGCAAAACTTAGGAGGTTGGCCTTCCAGTTTATTGCCGTTCATATCAGAACCTTCCTGAAGTATTTTTACCACCTGTAATAATTGTACGGAATCCAGGTCAAATACGGGTTTTGCTTCGGGGTGGTCTCCTAAGGTAGGGTGGTCACCGGTCAAGATAAGCAAATTTTCTATGCCCAATGCTGCTGCAGATAATATATCAGACTGCAACGCCAGACGGTTCCTGTCGCGGCAGGTAACCTGGAATATCGGCTCAAAATCTTTTTGTTTCAATAGCCCACAAACTACTAAAGAGCCCAGGCGCATCACTGAACTCTGTAAATCCGTGACATTTATGGCATCGACCCGGCTCCTGATAAGTTCAGCGTCTTCTAAGATTGTCTTAGTCTCTATCCCCTTCGGCGGCCCAATCTCCGAAGTCACCAAAAACTTCCCTGATTGTATTTTCTCTTTAAAGGTCATATTTAATTAAGGTTTTTAAATAAGGGGGACACCCTTCCGATTGGTTTCAAAGACGTCCCTACTGTTGCTGTAACTTTGCTGCTTCGACGACGTTACGCATTAACATGGTTACGGTCAAAGGGCCGACGCCACCCGGAACTGGAGTAATATAAGATGCACGTTTTTCTGCGGTTTCAAATTCCACATCACCGACGATTTTATCGCCTACTCTATTTATTCCAACATCAATAACAATCGCATCTTCTTTAATCCATTCACCTTTAATTAGCCCGGCTTTACCTACAGCTACAATTAAAACCTCAGCTTTTCTTACATGCTCTTCTAATTTTCCTGCCCCAGATGTACCAATGTGACAGATAGTAACGGTGGCAAATTTATCTAATAATAAAAGTGAAAGAGGCTTACCTACAATTTCGCTATGGCCTACCACGACTACTTCTTTACCATAAAGATTTACACCTGTAGAGTTCAGTAATTCCATCACTGCTGCCGGTGTGCAGGGTAAGATTTTAGCCTTACCAAAAACAATCTTACCTATATTAGCAGGATGCATTCCTTCTACATCTTTCTCGGGTAAGATAAACTGGCTTATCTTTTTATAATCTATTTGGCCGGGTAAGGGCATCTGGATAATAACGCCATTTACAGATTTATCTGAATTTAATTTTTGGATAAATTCAATAAGCGATACCTCAGTAGTATCCTGACTTAATTTATGGAATTGATATTCTATCCCTAAGGTTTCTGCAGTTTTCTTCTGTGATTTTACATAGGCTTCCGCACCGGCGTTATCGCCTACCTGAATACTGGCTAAAACAGGTTTTTTCTTTAAAGAGCTGATCTCACTCTTTATCTCCTCTTTTATTTTCTCTGCCAACGGCTTACCCTCTAATAATTTTGCCAACTTTCTCCTCCGTCTCATGTCTTATTCTTTTGATTACTTTTTCTTTCTGTACTAATTCTTTTCTTATCGGTTGAGTTAACTTCTTGTCACCGAGTGATTTTAGATTTATTTCTACGTTAAAGTATGCCGAGGCGAATGCAGACTCTAATAAAACCGCTGCCACTCCAACATCACTGATAAGATTAACATTACCCTTGGTTATAAGTGGGGGGCATAATTTTATGCCTTCAAAGCATAACCGGCAAACCATAAAAGGAACATCCAGTGCATCTCTTATATTTTTACTCTCGTAAGCAATGACATCCAAATCCACTAAACGTAAGAATTCTTCTTTTAGTTTTTCAGATTTTTCTAAAATGGTTTTTAATTCTTCTTCGAAGCTGGCGTATTTAGATTTTCCTATAGTAAAATTAACTACCATACTGATTAAAGAGGCGCCTATTGCAGCAGTCAAGGCTGCGGCTGAGCCACCTCCTGGCGCAGGGAGCTTTGCCGCTAAATCATCTAAATATTTTTTCAGAGTCTCGTCTTTATAGCTCATGACAATCCTATAATATTGCCTTTCTCGTCAATATCAATATTTTCACCTACGGGGTGACTCGGTAATCCAGGCATAGTCTGCATTTTACCGCAGAGAGGATATAAAAATCCTGCACCGATAGAGGCGCGGATATCTCTTATCGGCAAAATAAAATCTTTAGGTCTGCCTTTAAGATTCGGGTCATGGGATAAAGAAAGATGCGTCTTAGCCATGCATATAGGCAGTTTATCCCAGCCGCGTTCGGTAAATAGTTTAATTTTAGATTCAGCTAAATCCGCGTATTCGACATCCTTAGCACCGTAAATCGAAGTCGCAATAATTTTAATCTTTTCCTTTATGGGTAAATCCAGCGGATAAAGGAAATTAAATTTCTTGGGTAAATTTGCTGCTTTAATTATTGCCTCGGCTAAATCTATTCCGCCTTTTGAGCCATTTCGCCAGACCTCGCTTACACAACAATCATAGGCACCGAATTCTTTAGCTTTCTTTTTTACAAATTCTATCTCTTTGTCAGTGTCACAAGAAAATCTGTTTATTGCTACTACCACCGGAATACCAAAAACCCGAACATTCTCTATTTGTTTCTCTAAATTACAAATCCCTTCCTCTATAGCTTTTATATCTTCTTTTTCAAGGCAGGTATCTAAAGGCATGCCTGCCACAATCTTAAATCTTCCGCTATGGGCCTTAAGTGCCCTTATAGAGCAGACAATCACAGCTGCATCTGGTATGAGTCCGCTTTCACGGCATTTGATATCAAAGAATTTCTCTGCGCCGCAGTCAGCGCCAAAACCTGCCTCAGTAACCACATAGTCGGAAAAAGCTAAGGCAATCCTATCCGCCAATATCGAACTATTTCCGTGCGCAATATTAGCAAAAGGCCCTGCGTGCACAAAACAAGGCGTATTCTCAATTGTCTGGATGAGATTTGGTTTTATAGCGTATTTCAGGAGGGCCGTCGTACTACCTGCGACCTTTAAATCTTGCGCGGTTACAGGTTTACCATCAAAAGTATCTGCTAAAACTATTCTGCCGATGCGCTGCCGCAGGTCCTGTAAGCCACTACTTAGGGCTAATATTGCCATTATTTCTGAAGCAACCGTAATATCAAAGCCGGCATCCCGGGGAATCCCGTCTTCTTTTGTGCCTAAACCAATCCTCACATTTCTTAAAAACCTGTCGCTTACATCTACTACCCTGCGCCAGTAAATTTTATCAGGATTGATATTTAGTATATTACCTTTAAATACAGAATTATCTAAGAATGCCGCTGTCAGATTATGGGCGAGGCCCACTGCATGCACATCGCCGGTAAAATTAAGATTAAAGTCCTCCATGGGTAACACTTGAGAATATCCGCCTCCTGCTGCACCACCTTTTATGCCAAACACAGGCCCTAGTGAAGGCTGCCTAATACAGGTCGAAGTAAGTTTTCCTAATTTATTTAAAGCCATGGACAGGCCTATAGTGGTTACAGTCTTTCCTTCACCCAAAGGAGTAGGGGTAATAGCAGTAACTAAAATATATTTACCAATTTTGTTATCCTGAATCTTATCCAAAATACTTAAATCTATCTTGGCAATATATTGGCCATAAGGGATAAGGTATTTTTTATCAATTTTAAGTTTTCCAGCTATCTTCTCTATGGGGTCTTTTTTGGCCTTGCTGACAATCTCAATATCAGATAGCATAAACGCTCCTAATAAACAAAATCATTATCTAGCTCAAATGCATTCTTAATCAAATCTACTTGTGGTTTATCTTTTGAATACAGTATGGAGA
Source organism: Candidatus Omnitrophota bacterium (assembly GCA_030691725.1). Lineage (GTDB taxonomy): Bacteria > Omnitrophota > Gorgyraeia > Gygaellales > Profunditerraquicolaceae > UBA1562. Next base: position 6,263 of record JAUYDQ010000064.1, on the reverse strand, counting down.
CAACATCAAACCTCGCTTTTTTATCTAAAAGGCCTTTTTCTTTAAGAAACATAAGCGCTACTTTAGAAATCTGTCTTTGCTTGGACCCGGATATTGCCTCAGAAGGTAAGCCGAACCTGTCAGATTGACGCGTCTTTACTTCGATAAAACAGATTGTATCTTTGTCAGAGGCTATAATATCTATCTCGCCTAACTTTGTTTTATAATTTCTTATCAGGATTTTATAGCCGTTTTCTTTCAATAAACCGACTGCTATTTCTTCTCCCTTTTTACCTAAATATAAATCCTGTTTAGACACCGCAAAAGCTGGTTCTGTGAATTAAAGACGGCCCGAATCTCTTTAATGCCGTCCGATGTTCCTTTGTAGGATAACCCTTATGTTTTATAAATCCGTATTGCGGATAAATTCTATCGTATAAAGACATAATCTTGTCTCGAATGACCTTGGCCAAAATAGAAGCGCAGGCAATACTTTTGGATTTGGAATCACCTCTTATGATATTGGTAAAAGGTAAATCGATATCCAGTTTTACATTTCCGTCCACGAGTATGTGGATACGTTGCCTATGATTGGGTTTCAATTTATCAATGAGCCCTGATATTGCCTGCTCCATTGCCATGCGCGTTGCTACTTGGATATTCAGGCGGTCAATAATATGCTCGTTTATTATGCCGATGCCAAATACAGACTTATTAATAATCTCTGCGAACGCATGCTCTCTCTGGGAAGGAGACAATTTCTTAGAATCATCTATACGATTTTTAAAGCGGACTGTCTTTAAGGTAACTGCTGCTGCGGCTACCGGGCCAGCCAGAGGTCCTCTCCCAACCTCATCTACTCCGATAATCAGACCGTAGCCTTTTCTTTTGAATTTTCTTTCGTAATAAAGCACTTTTTAGGAACTTTGTGACTTGGTTTCCTCGCTGTCAATTTTGGTAGCCCGTTTTCCTACTTTACCTCTTAGATAATAAAGCTTTGCTCTTTTTACCCTGCCTGAACGAATCACTTCAATAGTGTCGATACTAGGTGAATGTACGGGAAAGACGCGCTCAATGCCTTCTCCGTAAGATACCTTTCTTACGGTAAAATTCTCTTTTATGCCACTGCCGCGCTTTGCAATAACTACGCCTTCAAAGGGATGCAGGCGCACTTTATCGGCCTCAGGAATCCTGACCATTACTCTTACTGTATCACCAACATTAAATGCAGGGATATCTTTTTTTATATATTCAGATTCGACAAGCTTCATCTTATCCATTTTATCCTCCTTCAATGAGCAGACAATTTATGGAATTCGAAGGACGACATAAATTGTAGCACATGTTATTAATATTGACTAGGCGTCTGCGAATTGAACCCATGACAATTTACCGATGAATGCTGTTTTCCGAAGATAAAATGTCGAGGGTTAACTCGGACTTATAATTTAGCTCGCTCTTTTAGAGTCTCGCTAAATTATGTCCTCGTTAATAAATCCGGCCTTATCTTCTTGGTTCTCTTAAATGCTTGGTTTCTTCTCCATTGTGCGATTTTTTTATGATTACCCGATAAAAGAATTGCTGGCGCTTTCATCCTACGATAATTGGCAGGCCTTGTATACTGGGGATACTCCAATAGATTACCTGTAAATGATTCAAAATTCAAGGAATTTTTATCACCTAATACGCCGGGTATAAGCCGCACCAGGCAATCCACCAAAACCATTGCCGGAAGCTCTCCCCCGGTTAAAACATAATCGCCGATAGAAATCTCTTCATCTACTAAGTATTGCCTGACTCTTTCATCTATACCCTCGTAATGACCGCAGATTAAAATAATGTGCTTATATTTTGCTAATCTTTTGGCGATCTTTTGATTTAATTTTTGTCCCTGTGGACATAATAAAATAATTTTTGATTTTTGAATTTTGGCCTTTGACTTTATCTCTTCTACTGCATTAAAAATTGGCTCTGGCCGCATCACCATACCAGAACCGCCGCCAAAAGGACGATCATCAACTTTTTTGTGTTTGTCCGCAGAGTAATATCTCAGATTATGGATATAAATTTTAACCTTCTTCTTATTTTGTGCCCGTTTGATGATGGATTCATTCAGCACCGGCTCAAACATTCTGGGAAATATAGTAATTATGTCGATACGCATATTATTTAGTAACTAGTAAGCTAGTAACGAGTAACTAGTAATTTCTTTTAAAGTTTTTGTCTTCTATATTTCTTTTCTTCTAATTACCAGTTACTAGTTACTGAATTACTAGTTACTGGTATAATTACTTAAAAAATCCTTCTTGAATTCCGCAAACCTATCTTGAGCAATCGCGTTTCTGGCATTTCGCATTAATTCTAAATAGAAATGGATATTATGTAACGAAACCAATCTTAATCCTAAAATCTCATCCGTATTAAATAAATGACGCAGGTATGCCCGACTAAAATTTTTACAGGTATAGCAGCTACATTTTTTATCTAAGGGTGAGAAATCTTCTATATAGGGGGAGTTTCTGATAGTCAGTTTGCCTTCACTGGTAAAAGCAGTTCCGTTCCTGCCATAACGCGTAGGAACCACGCAATCAAACATATCAATTCCTAATTCCACTGCCTTAATTATATCTTCCGGCACACCCACGCCCATAAGATAGTGAGGTTTATCTTGCGGTAAATACTCCAAGGTAAAATTTACAATATTATAACTTAAGTTCTTGGGTTCGCCAACTGAAACTCCGCCTATAGCATAGCCATCAAATCCTATCTCTGTCAATTGCTCGCTGCAAGATTGACGTAAGTCTTCATAAGTTGCTCCCTGGATTATGCCGAAAAGCAATGACTGATTGTTATGAATTTCTTTTGAACGCTTAGCCCAATCTATCGTCCTTTTCATCGCGCAGCTTGCGTAGTCTTTACTACAAGGATAATGCACGCATTCATCCAAAGGCATAATGATATCTGAACCAAAATCTTTCTGAATCTGAATAACATCCTCGGGAGTTAAAAAATGCTTTCGGCCGTCTATGTGAGACTGAAATTCTACGCCCCGGTCATTAACTTTTCTTAAAAGCGCTAAACTAAATATTTGATAACCGCCGCTATCAGTAAGTATGGGCCCTGACCAAGACATAAATGCATGCAATCCGCCTGCTTTCTTAATTACCTCTCTTCCGGGACGCAAAAAAAGATGGTAGGCGTTAGACAAAATAATCGAAGCCCTGCAATCCTTTAATTCTTGAGGAGAGAGTGTCTTGACTGTGCCTTGGGTTCCTACCGGCATAAAAGAGGGAGTATCTATTTCTCCGTGAGCTGTGATTAATTTACCCAAACGCGCCTTGCTATTTTTATCTTTATGAATTAGTTTAAACATTAAATTATTAACATTGCATCGCCGTAACTATAAAATCTGTATTTTTTATCAATGGCTTCCTGATACGCCTTTTTAATCAACTTTTCTCCTGCGAAAGCACAGGCTAACATAAACAAGGTTGTACGGGGCAGATGAAAATTAGTTATCAGGCAATCAGTCATACTGAATTTATATCCGGGATAGATAAATAAATCGGTATATCCCTCTTTATCTCCTAAAGCATAAGTTTCTAAGGCACGGCAAGTAGTTGTTCCTACAGCAAATATGCGTTCCTTCTTCAAGCGCGCCTGATTAATGTTACCCTGGGTCTCTTTGCTAATCTGGAAATACTCTTTTTCCATTTTATGCTCGGTAATATCTTCGCTTTTGACGGGCTTAAATGTGGAGTAACTGATATGCAAGGTAATATAATCAATATTTACGCCGCGTGATTTAATCTCTGCAATTAATTCTTCGGTGAAATGCAATCCTGCTGTCGGCGAAGCAATAGAGCCGAATTCTTGGGCATATACTGTCTGGTAATAAACACTATCTAAGTCTTCGGAATCCCTTTTTATATAAGGCGGCAGGGGCATAACACCTAAATTATAAATTGTTTCTTTATCTTTAGCCGAAAAGGTAATTTCATTTTTAGCAGTCACTTCCCCGTAGATTTTACCGCCATTAAATATTATTTTCTCTTTGAGTTTTATGCGGCCAGGTCTAATTAACGCATCAAAGGTTAAACCAGATTTTGCCTTAAGAAGCAAAAGCTCGACCTTGCCTCCGGTTACCCTCGAACCGATTAAGCGGCTGGGTAAGACTCTAGTATTATTTAATACGAGGAGAGCGCCTGGCTGAAAATAATCTATTATATTCTTGAAAAGGCAATGCTCTATTGTGCTTTGCTTACGGTCTAGAACTAAAAGCCGAGCTGCATCTCTTTCTTTTAAAGGATATTGCGCTATTAATTCTTTAGGTAACGGGTAATCAAAATCTGATAATCTCATAAATGTATTAACGATTAGTGATTAATGAAACTTGGGCTCCCGGATAATAATATTCAAGGATCTGCTTGTAGGTGTAGCCTTGTTTTGCCATAAAATAAGCGCCCCACTGGCAAAGGCCTACGCCATGGCCCCAGCCAAAACCTTCAAACACTATATCGTGGTCAATTACTCTTACCTGAAAATTTGTGCTTTTGATTATATTGGGCCCTAGTATATTCCTAAAATCCTTAGCGGAAATTTTCATATCTTTTTTATCGTTCACTATTTTTAAATCTGTGATGCGGTCGGATTTGTCCCTGCCAATTATTAGAATATCTTTTATATTCTCTATTCTTAATCCGCCTTTTACTAATGCGTCTTTGACTTCTTCCTGCGATAAAACATTGTGCCATTTAAAATGCGGGGAGTCCTGGCAAAAATTACAAGAGACTCCCTTAAGGGGGGGTATATCTATATTCCACAACAAAGCAGCATCCTCGGTGTAGCCAGCACACGTAGCATGATAAAAGGCAGGGAATATTTTACCTTGATAAGTAAGAACCAAATCCTTCGTTTCATCCACTGCTTTATTTATACGGTAACGTTCAGCAGCTCTTCCGCTATATACCTGAGAATAGACATCACTGGTTAAATCAAAATCTTTTTTACTATTTTCCTGCATTTTATAAAGTGCGAATGTGCGAAATACTATTACCTCTGCCTCTAATGAATCAATCGGCCAGTAATGAGATGTTTCCCGCACAGAGATTCCTTTGACGTAATCCTCCAGGTCAATATGGTTAACTACCGAGAGTTTCATATTGTTCTTTATAAGTTGAATATCACCTCTAAATATACGGCCATTAATGATAACAGACTCTGGGTAATACGGCTTAATAAACAGTTTATTTGTTTTAGCCCTTGTATTTCCGAGCAGAATTCCGTCGGTATATACCGTAACAGTTGTATTCAGGTTTTTACCGCGGTTTAAAACTTTATTGCTTACTGAATCAATGATTTCGTAAGAGCCCTTTATCTTAAGCCTCAGAGAAGAAACATCCTGAAAAATAGCTACCCTGACATAACGAGACGATTGGGCAAAAGAGTAGTATTGAGTTATGAGTGCTGAGTTATGAGTTAAAAATAAAAAAATGATTAAACTTATAACCCATAACTTATAACATATAACTTTTTTTAACGGCGAGGCCATAGCCAAAATATTAGAGAAAGGATAATGCTTATTAATATAGAGGTTGCTAAAGGAAAATAAAAAGTAAAATTCTTCTTTTGAATATAAATATCCCCGGGTAGCTTACCTAAAAAAGGTATCTTATTAAAAAAAGTCAATAATACCCCAACACCTATCAAAATAATACCAAAGATAATTAGTGTTTTGCCGATTTCTTGCATCGCTCTATCTCCGAATAAATGCATCCGCAATATTTCTGACAATATATGTTTTGGGCGCGGGCAATATCGTGTGCCTTTTTGAACCCGGTGCGAAAATCTTCGTAATAAAATTCTATTCCTTCTTCCCTGGAAATATCGTTACCTATCTTTTTCAATAATTCCTGGCCTTGATAAGGGCTAACTAATAGGGTGGTAGAAAAATGATTAAATCCTTTCTCTTTAGCAGCCTTGGCTGTTGCCTTAAGCCGCAATGACCAACACATAGAACATCTGCCGTTTTTTTCTTTAAGATGCACTGCCTGAAAAAACTCAGTAGGGTTATATTCCGGAAAAATAACCTCAATATTATTCAACTTAATAAAATTTTCTACTGCCTGCCTTCTATTCTGGTATTCGGCAAAGGGATGGACATTGGGGTTATAAAATAATCCCGTCACCTTAAATCCTTTTTCCCTTAATTTTTCTAAGGGATATATCAGGCACGGTGCACAACAGGTATGGAGTAATAGTTTCATATTCGTAATTAACGGAAT
>JAUYDQ010000061.1 GCA_030691725.1 Candidatus Omnitrophota bacterium | reverse complement strand
GGGTATTGGTAAAACAAAGGTAGTAAAAAATATACCCCTTAAAATAATCAGGCAGGCTTTGGAAAGGAAAACTTAAAGTTTACTTTGTGCTATTGGAAGCGCTATCGGAAAGTTTGATGATCGAACCGTCAAACTCCAAATCTACTTCATCTAAAGAAATCTGTACTATAGTTGCCCCGCCGATTTTATCGCCCTGTTTTACAATCCGGTTATTTATTAAAGCGTAACCCTCATTCCCTGAAAAGAATACGCCGTTTAAAGTAAGAGAGGGTGGGGTTTCTTTTTGAGTTTCAATTTTAGTCTGCATAGGTGCGCTGGTCTGTGAGGTAGCTGCCTCGCTTGATGGCTGGCTATAACTAGATACAGCCTGTTCTTTATCTGTCGGGGGCTGGCCTTTTGTTACAATATTGGCGGTTTTCAGCGAAAGTTTTGGGAATAACCATTCATAAAAAATATTTGCTATAAAAAAACCAAAACATATCACTAATGCGTATAGGAAATAAATCTTGGGTTTAGGTTTAAAGCCTTTATCTATTTTTGTTTTTGAATCATTAGCGCCAGATGCTTCAACCTTTTTCAAGGCATCGTATATAATGCTCATTGTCTATTGCTTTACCAGATAAATGTTTAGTTCCTTAACGCATTTATTTATAATATCCGAATCTATTGTTTTGGTCTCTGCGACAAACCCTGCCAAAAGCGCGCGGTCACAGATAATATTAATGAGACGCGGAACACCGCAAGAAAAGTCAGAGATTATCTTAAACGTTTCATCAGTAAATTTTATTCTGCCGTTTGAGCCCGCTATATTTAAACGGTGGTTTATATAGTCATTTAATTCGTTTTCTTCTAGAGGCGTAATATGATATCTAACCATTATTCTCTGCTGAAGTTGGCGAAGGTCGTAAAGATCTAATTTACGATTTAGTTCCGGTTGGCCTACCAATACAATCTGGATTAGTTTGTCTTTTTCTGTCTCTAAATTTGAAAGTAAGCGAATTTGTTCCAATGCTTGGGGCCTTAAATTTTGCGCCTCGTCAATAATCAAGACTACATTGTTACCCGTTTCTGATTCGCTTAATAAAAACTTGTTCAGTTCCCAGACAAACGATAATCTTGATTTAGTTCTTACCTTAAGGCCGAAATCGTTTATTATTGCCTCTAATAACTGAATCTCGGAAAAATAGGGATTAAGTATAAACGCTGTTTTAACATTTTTAGGTAACTGATTAAGAAAAAAACGGCACAGGGTAGTCTTACCCGTGCCTATTTCGCCAGTAATTACAAGGATGCCTTTTCTCTGAGAGACCCCGTAAAGAAGGTGCGAAAGGGCTTCTTTGTGCTGCCTGCTCAAGAAGAAGAAGGCAGGGTCAGAGGTTACGTTAAAAGGTCTTTCATCAAGGCCATAAAATTGACAATACATCTTCGTTTTTATTATAGCAAAAGCAGCGATTTTGTAAAGTATTTGACATCCCGATAAATATGTGCTATATTTTCATGGTATAGGAAAGTATAAAACACTTTCCTAACCACTGAAAATCGTATTGAAGTTATCACGAAGCGATTTTCTTGCAATAGAATAGTAAAGATTATCGAAGAAGAATCTATAAATAATCTAACAGATAAAGATAAGAAAGGCAAGGGAAGAAAAATTAATGACAGCCGAAACAGCAAGGCCCGAAGCAACAAAAGAACAAACAAAACCCCAGGCTACACAACAAGCCAAGCCAGCAGAAGAGAAGCAAGCTAACTGTTTAGCCTGCAATAAACCCATTAAAAAGCTAAAGCGATATTACCGTAACGGAAAATTTTATTGCAATAAAAAATGCTGGCGTAAGGCAACACTTAAAGCCAAAGAAGAGAAAAAATGAAAGCCAAAAAAACGGAACGAAGGCAATATCCGCGAATAGAACAAACCCTTCCGCTTAAAATAGCAGCCGATGGGTACGGCTTCGCTACCAGCACCCAGAATGTCAGTTGCGTAGGCGCGTATTGCCACCTGGATAAATATATACCGCCTTTTACTAAGATTGCGGTTAAAGTAACTTTACCTGTTATGGTCAGCGGCAGAATGAAGAATATCGAAGTTGACTGTAATGGCGTAGTTGTAAGAACCGAAGATGAAAAGAAAGGCGGCTTTAATATCGCGGTCTTTTTTAATGGTATTAAAGAAAACCAACGAAAAAAAATAGCTCAATACATCAATCAACTCTTGCCCAAAATCTCCTAAAGGCCCTTAAAAAGGTTATGCTAACCCTTAAGGTGCTTTCCGTATTAATTATTTTACTCATTCCAACAAATATTTATGCAGGCAACCCAGATATGAAAATAAAATTAAATCCTGCACACTAGATAAAAAGTTTAAGTGGTAAGAATAAAAAAACATCGACCGGTAAAACTGATTATCGGATTTATCTTTCAAAATGAAAGCGGACCCGATAAGGCAAAAGGTATTTTAAAAAGCCGGTTTGGCAAAATAGATTTTGAAAGTCAGACTCTTGCCTTTCAGCATACCAATTATTACGAAGCTGAGTTTGGTAAGAATCTTAAGAGAAAATTTATCAGTTTCGAGAAATTAATCTTGCCGCAAAACCTGCCTAAGATAAAAATCAGAACTAATATAATTGAAGAAAAATTATCGAGAGGCGGATTGCGCTCAATTAACATCGATCCGGGTTATTTAGATATGGCTAAGCTTATTCTTGCCTCAAACAAAGACTACAAACACCGGATATATTTGAACGAAGGCATATGCGCAGAGATAACCCTTTTTTATCAGAATAAAAGTTTTACTCCCTGGGAGTGGACTTATCCGGATTACAGAACAGCTGATTATATTGCAATATTTAATCATATAAGAGAGATCTATGCGCAGCAAATTAAAACCAAATAGTTATATAATTTTAGCCTTTATCCTTCTTTCGCTAAGCGGTTGCGTTACTATATACAACCCTGCAACACAAAGGCGAGAGACTTTATTAATAGATACACAAAGCGAGGTTGCCTTAGGCCGCGATATGGATAGGCAGGTACAAAATAAATTTAAAATATTGCAAGATTCTAAAAGACAAACCAGGCTGAATAATATCGGTATTAAGGTATCCGGTTTTTCAGATAGACAGGACCTCACTTACTATTTTAAAATTATTGATGATAAAGAATTCAATGCCTTTGCCATTCCGGGTGGATATATCTATGTGAATGCAGGTCTTCTAGACACTGCAACGGACGATGAGCTTGCCTGCGTCCTGGGCCATGAAATAGGCCATGTTGCAGCACGCCATAGCGTTAAACAGTTAGAAGCGAATTTAGGATACCAAATCGTGATGAGCATTGCTTTAGGTATCAGCGGCCAACAAACAATGGGGCAGGCAATGGATATTGTATTTAACCTAGCGAGCCTGGGTTATAGCCGTAAGGATGAATCGCTTGCGGATAAACTCGCTGTAAAATATGCGAGGAATGCGGGTTTCGATCCTCACGGCATGATTACCTTTTTCAAGAAATTAGAGAAAGAAGCAGAAAAGAAAGGCGGCAACTTACATATCGAATTCTTAAGTTCGCATCCTGACCTTAAAGAGAGAATAAAAAATGTAGAAAAAGAAATTGCATCCGCTACTTAAAATATGTATCCAATTTATTTAGAATCTTATAATAACGGTAAATTGAACAGCATTATTGACAGGGTTTTTAAGATGCTTGAGTCCTGTTGTATTTGCCCGAGGATTTGCAAAGTGAACCGCTTAAATGACGAGAGGGGATTTTGTAGAATCGGCCTTAAACCCAAGGTGTGCAGTTTTATGCCGCATCACGGAGAAGAACCTCCTCTATCAGGTCAGCGCGGGTCAGGAACAATCTTTTTCTCCGGCTGTAATATGGTTTGTGCTTATTGTCAAAATTACAAGTTTAGCCAGTTAGACGAGGGAAGAGAGGTAGGATTCGAAGAGTTAGCACATTTTATGCTGCAATTACAGGATATGGGCTGTCATAATATAAATTTAGTTACGCCTACCCATGTGATGCCGCAAATTCTAAAAGCCCTGGAACTGGCAATACCCAAAGGCCTAAAAATTCCCATTGTTTATAATACCGGTGGATTTGAATTACCCGAGATAATAAAATTACTCGATGGCATAGTGGATATATATCTTGTGGATATGCGCTATGCAGATAATGATATGGCAATTAAATATTCATCGGCACCGGGTTATCCTAAATTAAATCAAGCAGCATTAAAAGAAATACATCGGCAGGTGGGTGTAGCTGAAATTGATGACGAAGGCATAATCAGAAGGGGAGTAATCATAAGGCATCTGGTCCTGCCAAATAATATTTCTGGCGCAGATAAGATAATGGAATTTATTGCGGAAGAACTCTCCAAAGATACATATATCAGCTTAATGAGCCAATATTCTCCGTATTACAAGGCAAATCAGCTCAAAGAGATTTCTCGCCGCATTACTTATCAGGAATACGAGGTTGCCTTGGCTGCTATGGAAAAATACGGATTATATAACGGCTGGACACAGGATGGCCGGGGCCTGGAAAGATTTGCCGGCATTAATATAAAACCCATACTAAAAAACGATGGTCGTGCCTAAAAATTTAGGAGAATTATTATATATAAGTGCGCAAAAGCATCCCCAGAGAACAGCTATCGTCTTTGGCCAAAAGAGGATAAATTACAAAACTCTTAATGAACTAACAGACAGCATTGCCGCAGGCCTTGTTGCTTTAGGTATTAAAAAGCAGGATAAGGTAGCTCTATTTTTAGATAACTGCCCTGAATTCGTAATCAGTTATTTTGCTGTTCTTAAGGCCCAAGCAGTAGTTGTGCCGATTAACTATATGTTTAAAATTGAAGAGGCAAAATTTATTTTAGAGGACAGCCAGGCAATCTGCCTTGTTACCTCCCGCATATATGTAGATATGGCAGAAGAATTAAGGTTAAGGGTTGATAGCCTTAAACATATTATTACGACTACAAAAGCAAATGATGACACCACAGATTTTAACAGAATTAAAAAGGATAACCCTGAAATACTCAATAAAGTCGTAAGCCTGCCTCAAGATCTGGCTGTAATCTTATATACTTCAGGGACAACCGGACATCCTAAGGGTGCAATGCTTACACATTATAATCTTGTTTCTAATGCCAGTGACTGCGCAGAAGCCATAAAAGCAACGCATAGAGATACTTGTATCTGCATATTACCTTTATTCCATTCTTTTGCCGCAACTGTATGTATGAACTTACCTTTACTCATCGGTGCAAAAATAATAATTATGAAATCGCTTAGGCCTTTCCGGCGTGTTATCCGCACAATAAGAAAGCATAGGGTGAGTATATTTGTAGGAGTACCTTCCATATATAATATCCTGAAAGATATGAAA
>JAUYDQ010000041.1 GCA_030691725.1 Candidatus Omnitrophota bacterium | reverse complement strand
ATGACTTTTTTATTTAACGATAGTTCAATATTATTTTCTTTATAAAAACTTTCCGGCCGGTATAAAATTTTATCCTCTTTTATATCTCCTGCTAAATAAAAAGAGATAAGACAGCGGCAATAAGCAGGATAATACTCATCAGAGAAAACGAGGATCTTTGAGGCCTTGTCTCTTTGTCTTATCGCCTCAACCGCTGCAATACCTGCTGCAGAATTACCTATTATTATATATTGTTTCATACTTCGCACATATCCCAAACAACACTTATCTTGTCGTGGGACAGTCTATCCCTTGTCACCTAATAGCAATGCTGTTTCCTCTTGCCAGATAATCGCCCCTGTTGGGCAGGCCTTGACACAGCTGGGCTCGTCCTTATCTTTACATTTATCGCAGCGTATGGGTATTTTTGTTTTTATATTCGGTCTAATAGCGCCGTATGGACAAACCATCACACACATCCAACAGCCCACACAACGGCTTTCATCGTGTAAAACCATGCTTTTTTCTTTATCATAAACTAAAGCAGCGGCCATACAGGCATCCACGCATTTAGGGTCTTTACAATGCCGACAGGAAACCGGATAGTTCTTATTTTTAGAAGAGATTATCTTTTTTCTGGGCAAAGATAAAATTTCTTCTTTAATCGCCTTGAGTAACTCATTACTAACGGAATGAGCCACAGCACAGGCAATTTCACAGGATTTACAACCCAGGCATTTTTTTACATCATAATATAAATTCTTCATAACATATTTTAGAGACGCTTTCCAAGTTAATCGGGAAACTGTACCCTTAGGGTATAGTTTCCTCTTTGGGTTGGAAAGCGTCTCGGTTTCATTGGTACATTAGCGGTTTTAGATTCAGGGCTTTCCTTTTTTTATCAATATGCTCAATCATAAGTTGCGCCATCTTTATGGGGTCATCACAGAATTCAAATCTGCCGCCGACCGTCTCTGCTAAGCCTTTAGTTAAATAGTCAGTGAGATCTTTACTTCCTAATGTAGCAAAAGGACTGGCGCCGAAAATTGTATAAACACCCGAGGCGACAAAATAAAATCCAATAGTAATAGCTTTCTCCGACATCCATTCCGGCGCACAACCCGCTGCCGGAATATCTGATAAATCCTCACCCAAACCGCCTTCTTCTATAATATGTGACGCTGCGGTTAAGATACGCGAATTATCTACACAAGAACCTAAATGAAGAACCGGCGGAATACCCACTGCCTCGCATATCTCCTGCAATCCTTTCCCCGCATATTCCTTTGCTGCTTCAGGAATCAACAGCCCTTGTTTTGCGCAGGCAATCGCAGAACAACCTGTCTGTAAAACCAAGACATCATTCTTGATGAGCTCTTTCACCAAAGTAGTATGAAAATAATCATGTGTTTGTTTAGGATTATTGCAGCCTACTACACCAGCTAAACCGCGTAACCTTCCAGAAATAATCGCTTCATTCAAAGGTTTATAAGTTGAGCGGTATTTGCCACCTAGAATCTGAAAGACAACCTCTTTAGTAAAACCCGCGACTAAATCCATTTCTTGCTTGGGGATATTTACCCTTTCTTTATTCCTATTAGAGAAATTCTCAATACCCAATTTAATAATCTGTTTGGCTACTTCATAAGCCTTTTTTGACTCAAACTCAACGTGGGTAACTCCCGGAAAACGCGCCTTGGGACTGGTGGGAATAAGTTTAGTGTGAAAACAGGCAGCCACTTCTTGTAGCGCCGGCATAATACATTGCACATCCACCATCATTACTTCCACTGCTCCGGTAATAATGGCTAATTCCTGCTGCAAGAAATTACCGGCCACAGGAACGCCATGACGCATAAGAACCTCATTAGCTGTACAACAGATTCCCGCTAAGTTTATGCCCTCTGCTCCTTTTGCTTTAGCTAATTTTATTAACTCCGGATCTTGACTTGCTTTCACTGCCATTTCTGATAGAACCGGTTCATGGCCATGCACCACAATATTTACATAATTCTCCTTTAATACCCCTAAATTAACTTTACCCCTTATAGGCTCAGGCGCACCTAAAATAATATCCTGCACATCAGTAGCAACCATTGACCCGCCCCACCCATCAGAAAGGGCGCAACGCATACCATTATTAATAATATTTTTATAATCATTATCTACGCCCATGGTTGTGGTGTGCAATAGTTCCACTACTTCTCTATCTATGCCACGCGGCGTAATACCTAATTTCTTCCAAATGGCTTGCCGTTTTTTGGGTGCTCGCTTCGTAAATACGAGTTCCCCTTCCTGTTTGCCAAATTCTTCTAATAATTTTTTAGAAAGTTCTTTGGCAATTTGTTCTTTTGCCTTATTAGTATCAATACCGAATTCCTGTGCCAGCGTTTTAAGTTTCTCAATATCCATGATTTCATAGTCATGCGCGTGGCCTTCGGATAATAAAGACAGGGTGTAAGCTACATCTCGACCGTGGTCGGAATGCGCAGAAGCACCTACTGCGATTTTACGCGCTAAATTTCTTGCTGCGACTGTGTCTGCATCCGCACCGCACACGCCGGTTTGCGCTCCCTCACCAAAGGGGTCAATCCTGCACGGGCCCATATCACAGACAGTGCAACATATGCCTAACTGCCCAAATCCGCATTGGGGCTGCTGCTGCTCCAACCTATCCCAAGCTGTCCGGATATTTTCTGCTTCAGCTTTTTTTAAAACTTCTTGGGTTGCCAAGTCTATGGATTTCTTTTCTATGTCCTGCATTTTAAACCTCCATCTATCTATAATCCCGATGCGTTTAAAACCAAGGGTACTTTTTTATCCCAGCCGATAGGCATGATGTGTATGCCTTGGCACATAGGTTTTAATTCTTTGATCAACCGGGAGGCGATCTCAATCGAAGTAGCTACCTTATCCTTGGCCTCCTCCATCTCCTTGATGAAATTGTCCGGCACAGATACTCCTGCCACATTCTTATTCATATAACGCGCCATACCAGCAGATTTCAACAGCACTATCCCGCCTAAGATGGGAGTTTTTAGATGCTTGACCTTGCTTAAGAAATTTTCAAAAACCTTAAGGTCATAGATAGCCTGGGTCTGAAAGAACTCTGCACCTGCCTCAATCTTCTTTTCCATCTTCATAATCTGCGGCTCTATGGGGTCTGCCCCGGGATTAACCACTGCACCCATACAGAACTTAGGGGCTTGTCCTTCCAATTTATTACCCTTCATATCAAAACCTTCTTGAAGTTTTCTTGCCACTTGTAATAATTGTACTGAATCCAAATCAAACACAGGTTTTGCATCAGGGTGGTCTCCTAAGGTGGTATGGTCTCCCGTAAGAAGCAGCAGGTTTTCGATACCTAAAGCTGCGGCAGATAAAATATCCGAC
>JAUYDQ010000009.1 GCA_030691725.1 Candidatus Omnitrophota bacterium | reverse complement strand
TTTATCTATTTCTAACTGAGTGAATTTCCGCTCGATTTTATCTAAGGCTTCTTTGGTAATTTTATACAACCAGAGAAGATATCTTTTCTTTAAATCCTTTTTGTCTTTTTTGTCCATGTATTTTTGCGGGTGTTCCTGTTTAAAGGGTATAACGGGAGCTGTCCAGGGGGTCTGCTGGTTTATCACGGCGATCTCCAAAGGACAGACATTTACCGGCACAGTTAAGGCAAACTTAACTGCATTTTCAATTGCTTCTGTAGACATTAACCTTGAAGTATCCGCGGTTATCTCTTTAAGCTTGCCCGTCAAATCTGTATCTGTGACACCGGGAAGAATTGAGGTTATTTTTATCCCGTGGTCGCGCATCTCCCAGAATAAACCTTTGGAAAAAGCGCGTAGCCCGACTTTAAGTGAACTATAGACTAAAAAATTTCTCGGGAGGGGATCACAGAGGGTTGAGCCGGAAACTAAATTAATAATTGCCCCAGATTTATTCTTGATCATATCATTAATCACCAGGCGCATCAGCCGGACATAACCCAGATAATTGGTATGCACCAGGCTCTCAAAATCTTCAAAGGGCTGCATTTGGAAAGGATATTGGCTGGAAACACCGGCATTATTTATAAGAATATCGATTTTGCCGAATTTCTCTTTTGTCTTATTCACCAGGTTTTCCAGATCTTCTAATTTAGTGACATCAGTCGGCACGGAAAGGACTTGCACCTTGTAATCTTTGGCAATCTCATCCGCGGTTTCTTTCAATGGTCCTTCGCCCCGCGCAGCAATACTTAAGTTTATGCCTAAACCCGCACAAGTTTTAGCAATAGCTTTTCCAATCCCCCTGCTTGCGCCTGTAATAATTGCGACCTTACCTTTTAAATCACTACTCATGGCCCCTCCTTGAATTATACTTTAACGAGCACGCGCCTTGCTAAAAATAACAAACAAAAAAGACACATGCCAAAGAATGCAAAACCCAGGCTAAAACTCTTCTGCATGAGCAATCCACCTCCCGCTGCACCCAGGCCTCCCGAAATAAAACGCACGCTGCTATTTAAGCTTGCTGCCTCATTTAAAAATTCTTTGGGTAAATCTGTAAGTATCGTGGATATGCCGGCATGATTAAAGGTCCAGCCCACACCCCAGGTAATCATAAGTATTGTCAAAATCAAAAGCGGCATTTTAAAAACTAATACAAATGCGCTCGCAATCATCAGGATGATACCTAAATTTACAGTTTTTAATCGGCCGAACGTATCAGAGAGCCTGCCGCCTATGGCTTCGCCGAATATGCCGCTTAAGCTCGTCAGGGTAATCAGCATGCTGATTAAAAACTGGCTAAACCCGTGTTGCACGGAAAAATAAACTCCCAGCCACTGCTGGATAGCGTGATAAAACATACTGATGAGAAATATATATGTAAACAGGGAGATTATTGATTTATTCTTGAAAGTAACCAGATAATTTATTTTGAAACTAATTGCATCGGGCCGGAAGCTAGGCAGATAAAAATACATAAAAATGCAGGTAATAAATCCCGATATTGCGGGAATGAAGAATATCATCCGCCAATGAATAATCCCGCTTAAAAATAGGCCCAAAAACGAGGCAATAAATGTTGTGCTAAAAAATAGCCCTACAAACTTGCCGCGATTAAGGCCGTTTATTTGCCTGGCAATCAATATCAGGGCAAGAGGTATTACTGCTGCCCCAAAGACTCCCATCAGAAACCTCGCTACAAAGAGCGTTTGAATATTTGCGGCGAGCCCTGCCAATAAATTCGCGATAGAAAATAAAACCATGCAAATCAACTCCACCTTCTTGGCGTCAAAAGCCCTTACTAACGGGCCGTAAAAAAGAGCAGTAACGCCGTAAGGGAGCATATATAGCCAGATAATCCTGGCTGTAATAAATGCGGGTGTTGCGAATTCTTTAGATATGGCTGGGATTAAGGCGGAACAGGCAGCAACATTAAAAGAAAGAATCGCGCCTTCTAAACAAAGAATGATAAAGGTAGTCTTTTTCACTTCTTTGCTTCTTTCTCGATAATCTCCTTAAAGATCTTTAAGTTCTCTTGGGAGTGTTTATTGATAAAACCTTCTACCTGTTCATCGTTAAACTTTGCCTTATCATCCATTTCAAAATGCTGAATCCAGGTCAATTCAATCCCTTCAGGTTTTGGAGTATATAGCCAGATAATCTTCATATACTTAAATGGGAACTTCGGCTCTTCCCTTTCTGCATAAGTAAAATATTTCTCTTTAAATAATAAGCGCCATGACTGCCAGGACTTGCCTTCGTCGTCGGTAAGTTTAAAAGTAATCTTATTACCTTCTTTTTTTACGACTTCTGCTTTCTTATATTCTGTGCCGAATAATTCTGTCCAGCGGGGGATCTCGTTAGAAATATCAAAAACTAAATCATAAGTCGCATTAATTACGATGGAATTACAGGTATGGCCCATTGTTACCTCCGCGTTAGGGACAGTCCCCTTCGGGGACAGTCCTTATAAAATAGCTACGACGCGCGCCCAAGCAGCGCCGGTTTGTTTTATGCGTATCGGAAAACAGATAATTTTAAATCCATAATCGGGAAGCTTA
>JAUYDQ010000141.1 GCA_030691725.1 Candidatus Omnitrophota bacterium | reverse complement strand
AGTCATATTCTTTGTTTTCTTGATTCTCTGTTCTCTTTATGGTTTCATCTATTTTCTCATTCATAGAAGGGGAATGGTCTTGGGGAGGTTCTAAAAGAGGATTTTTTTCAATTTCCGATATGAGGTATTCTTTAAGCTTATGCATAGGCAATTGCAAGAGATTTAAGGATAGCTTCATCTGGGGGTTTAGACGTAACTTATACGTCAATTTTGTTGTAAGTTTTATTTCTAAGGGCATACAATCTCCACTGGTAAGCAACAACCGTGCCAACAAAGATTATACCCTAGCAATAGAATTTAGCAACATTTATCTATCGTGAAATATGGGTTTATAAACTCAGGGGTCTAGTAGGCGCATAAAGCTTACAAACTCAGAGCCCAGCATTGCGATTAAGTTACAATGCTGGGCTTTTGTATCGGAGGTTAATGAGGATAAATCGGCAATCCTGGTGTGTGAGGATGGCAACTACCACGAGCTTTACCGGGAGAAAATCGAATGGACAGATTTTCCGCTCAATAAGATCGAGGCATGGTTTGAAAATGGCGTTTTAATACTGCCGAGTGAACACTAAAAAAGATAGCAAAAAATGAAAGATCGATCCCCAAAACTACTTCATTCCTAAATAAGCCGTATGCAGAGAGTTTTTCTGTCGCTCCAGATTTCTGGGTCGTCTGAATGGGTTCACCTCGCGCGGTATACGATAAAACGACTCAAAAAAGGATTGAATTCGTTACTTTGGAGTAGGATAATATGGTTAGTTTCATAACCTGAAAGGAGGGCAGTAAAATGAGCGCTTTTATAGCGCGTCATCTGTACCGCCCCCTGCCTTCTCGCGTGTAGGGCCCGGAAACCTTGACTAATACTCTGGTTGAGCTCTGGATAACCTGAAATGAAGGATCCCGTTGGGTTGTGATAAGAAGGATTGGCTTTTGGCTCGGGAAACCCGAAACCCAAAGGTGTTGACTTGCTTTAGGGGTTCGCAGAGATAAAAGGCGAAGCTAGCCAAGGCGGGGAATAACCTTAGTCGAGTATGGCGAAGGCTCACCGCTTAATCCTTCTTTTATTAAATAAAATTATTGTTTTATAGTGAATAGTCAAATATTAAAACAACATATAGACTTCCAAGTCGATGGTATTAATCATGAAATTTGTCCCTCCAATTATAATTCCAAATAAAATAATTGAATTTTGGTTAGCTCACCGGGTAAATAAAGCAAATACTGAGTTCGAGAAAACGGTTAGACGGATTTCTCATTATGCTGCCCATCATGGCGCTCGAAGTACTTGTATGCGTTTATTTGGATCGCCGCGCATCTTTTTACTAAATACTAGAAGAAAAAAAGTGTTCTTCGAAAAATGCCATTACGGATTTAGTGTAGCGCAAAATGAAATCATAAGGTTGTTGCCAGAAATTGAAGCAAAGATACCTCAATTAAGAAAGTCTTACCGCGAGGAGGTGAGGAGATATAAGAGGGATCGAAAACCTCCGGTTCCACGATATTCTAAGGTTGGGAAAGCTTATTCCGAGCAGTTATTTGAGTCTATGCTTCTTAGGGAGGTTGCAGATTCAATCGCATGGCAAATATTGGGAGGCGACGGAACTAAAGTTCGCGCCTTGATACAAGGCGTATTTCCTGGGCCATCACAAAGCACCCAACTTCAAAGTATGTTGGCAACAGTCAATAAATTGAATTCCGAAGACAAGAGTAGTTTTGCATTGATAACTGATATTACCTCTTGTATCCAAGTGGGAGATCTTCTTGTGCGGTTGCCAACGGGTCAGTTCGGTTTTTATGAGTTAAAAGAAGGTATGGTAAATGACCATATTGAGTCTTTGTTAACTATGTCTCCAGCGGATCACGCTACGCGTGAAAGATTCGGAGAACTCGTTTCAAAATACGGGAAGCCTTTTACGAAGCAGCTTGAAAGAGTGTTGAGACAGAAACAAAGAATGCAGCTAGCTTCAGATTATATCAATGAATCTGTAGGGATAGATATTCAATTCAATAGACCAAAAATAACTGATGTTAAGCCAAGGTCTACAGTCACTTATCATAAGGAAGTTAACCAGTTATTACGGATAGCAAAGAAGAAAGGCGAGCAATATCTAGTTATAGATGAATGTTTAATACTATGCGCGTTTAATACTGTTAAGTTAAAAAGATCCAATGATGTGTGCAAGAAAGATTTTCAGCATCAAGTGTGGCACATGTTTTTCGAAGATTGGTCAGAATGTCCATACGGTAAAGAATTTGATGATAAAACGGTTACGAAGCATTTCGAATATATGTTATTGCCGGTTTGGGAGATGAGGGATAAAGTCCAGTTTCCTACCCATCGTCCCATATTCATTACAGGGTTAGAAGAGAGTTTTGTTTTCGATATTCTTTTTGAAAGAATATCGTTATTTTTCTATTTTTCGCCACAGAGATTCGTAGCTCTTTGCAAAAATAAGGGAATCGACGCTTCTTGGGTTACAGGGAAGGAGTATCTTAAAATAAAATCTGAAGCATTAAAAAACAAGATAATTTTATTAGATATACATGATGGTATAATTAGAATTAAGTATGGAGGCCAGGAATTGATCCAAGATATTGCATTAGGTACTCTCTTGAAAATAATTTACGAGTTTGAACGGCCATCTGCAGTAGTAAAACTATTGAGAGAGGATATGGATACTTTATCAGAACGATTAGCTCAAGCCGAGAAATTAAATTTAGGAGCAAATAAGAATGAAGAGTGAGCCTATTAAATTTGATTTGATTAACAATGCCAAAGATTCGCTCAATCATGCAGTTGATCATCTTACCAATCCCGATGGGGTTGAAGCAGGGGATCTAAAAAAAGCCATTAGGGATGTCGCGCATGCGATAGAGCTTCTCTTGAAAGAGCGTTTACGTAGAGTCCACCCGGCTTTTATTTGGCAAGATGTGGACAAATATCCGTCAAAAGAGGCATTTACTGTAAGTACCCTTAAGGCTGCCGAAAGATTGTTTAAAATAGCCGGGATTTCTTTAAGCGAAGAGTATAAGAAAACAATTTACTCTTGCAAGAAAATAAGGGACGCCATAGAGCATTATGAGTTCGTGCTTAATCTGAAGGAGGCCAAGGGAATTATAGGACGGATGTTGTCTCTTATTTTTGATTTTTCAAAGCGTTATCTACAGTTAGACTTAGAGCGAGAATTTCGTAAAGATGACCGATGGAAAGAACTTATTGAAATATATGAATTTTGGGAAGCTCATGGCGCGGCGTTGGAAAAACAACTTTCAGAAGAAGGAAAGCCAGCGTGGGAATGTCCTTCTTGTGGCGCATCAGCTTTTGACTTATCTATAATGCAATGTGCCCTTTGTGGGCACGCTGAAGAGCGGGTCGAGTGCGACGTTTGCCATCGAGAAGTTTGGGAATCAGAAATAACTAAGGTTGAAGGGGTGGATGGCGATCCGGAGACCGGGGCAGGATTTTACGATATGAATATTTGCAGAGAATGTTTAGATAAGGAAAGAGATTCAGAGATGAGGGCAGATGCGCAGGATATGTGGAAGCCATAACAAATTAATTCTTAACCTAAGCCACCGATATGTTCGGGTGGTTTTTCCCACAGTAAGAATGGTCTTTTTCATCAGGAATTATTCTGATTTAAAATGCCTTAAGTGTTAACGGGGGGCAGAATAAAAAAATAATGGAACGAATCGAGTCTTTTGATTCTCAGCATCTTGAAGCAGCATGCCAAGTGCTAGCAGACACTGAGCGTGGGCTTACCGGTTCTCAGATTGAACGGCTTCTCCAGGAAATAAATGTTGAAGACGTTTCGTCCGAACTCGCGAAATGGAAGCGGCTTTTCAACGCGCTAGCTGGAGCTCAAAATAAGCACCACGTTGGTAATCATCTGATCATGTTTATTAATCGAGCGATGAATCCGGTCAGCTACGCTCGCGATAAAGCTGCTTTTGACTGGCGACGAAGTAAACTTAATGTCGTTCTTGCGTTTTCCGGCTTCCAAGTCAGAGAAGACGGAAAGGTCGCAAGGTCAAGCAAAGAAACCACCCTAAAAGGCGCTCTTGCGCGTGCAGGACATCTTCAAGCTGCTCTTGAAAGCCGGAATGTCCATCCTGAGGTTCTCAAATACTGTCGTGCCGAGCTACTTGAAGAGAACTATTTTCATGCCGTCCTAGAAGCCACAAAAGGTGTAGCACAACGTATTAGAGACATGTCTGGTTTGGGTTCAGACGGTGCAGATCTAGTCAACACGGCATTCTCAGGTAAATCGCCAATTCTTACGTTTAGCTCACTTGAAACAGAGACGGACAAAAGCGAACAGAGGGGTTTCTCAAATCTTCTGATTGGCCTATTTGGAGCAATTCGAAACCCGGTTGCCCATGCTCCAAAAATCTCATGGCCAATGTCTGAACTAGATGCGCTGGACATCATGACTTTTATTTCTTTTGTTCATAGAAAACTCGATGGCGCAGTTAAAATATAGAGTGGAGTGGTCTTATATATGTTAAAGGGAAACAATAAATAATGCAATTGGTACGAAAATAGGAAAAGTTTGTTATGCTCCGACTAGTACAAAAAATATAACCGGTTTCTAGAAACTCCGAATACAATGCCAATAAAAGATCCCCTAATATTACGTTGCGAATTTACGGAAAAAGTCTTATCCCATGATTACTCTAAAGGGCCTTTGCTGATATTGGCTGGTCCGGGTACAGGAAAGACCTTTAGCCTCTTGGAAACTATGAAAAAGCAAGTAGTAGACGGAAGGCAGCTGACAGATTTTTTTGTTACTACGCTTACTAATGCAGCGGTAGGTGATTTCGAGAAGGAAGCCAGATCAGCATTATCGGTAAACTTCGAAAATGTCAGCACACTCCATTTTAGAGCCAAAGGCATTGTTCATCGTTATGCAGTTAGGGTAGGGTTGAATCCATCGTTCCTCGTCCTTGCGGAACTAGAAAAGAAATATATTCTTAAAGAAATTAAAAATATTTTAGCGCATAGAAATATTGCAGTAGCAAAAGTAGATGCTTTTTTAGAGAGATATGAAGAAGAGCTGGCTAATAATAAGGTTATTTCAATGTGCGATTTTGTTTTGGTCTATGAAAAACTAAAAAAGTTTTATAATGTGATAGATTGGTATGATGTATCGTATCTTGCGTGCAAAATATTAAATGAGAATGCAGATGTGATCCGAGAGGAATCCTCAAAGCAATCATTCATCTTAGTTGATGAATACCAGGATTTGAATAAAGCAGATCAGGATATAATTAAATTCATTTCAAAAGATTCCCAATTGTTGGTCGTTGGGGATGATGATCAAAGTATTTACGGAGGGAGATTCGCAGACCCTTCTGGCATAGTGGAGTTTCCCGTTCTCTATCTAGGAACAAAGACAATTAAGTTGCCAGTTTGTTCTAGGTGTCCCACACCAATTATCAAGGCAAGTAAAAGTTTAATCGATAAGAATAATAGGAAAGGAAGGATAGAAAAACCTGAATTAGTCGCTTTGCCTGATACGGATGAAAAGGCAGACGGTGGGTATATTGTTTCAGTTTGTTTAAAAAGCGCTAAAGAAGAAGCGAGATTTCTGGCCGAAGCAATAAAATCAATTATCCAAAATGATCCAGATAGAGCCAGAGATATTAAGGTACTTTGTGCTTATAGGTTACTTGGTCTTGAGTTGATGAAAGCGATAGCCAAGAGTAATCCCGATATCCCTCTTGAAGATAGGCTTACAAAAGAAGAAAAAGATATTCCCTGCATAATTGTAAGATATCTTGAGCGTTTTCTCGAAGCCCACGGCGATAATCTTGCTCTTCGTATGTTTCTGGTGATGTTTTTAAAAATCTCCATAACTTTTGATTTGGTAGAAGAGGGTGGCAACTTGTGGGAAGCTTTGAATAAAACAATTGAAAGAAAAGAGTTCAAAAAGGTAAGGGGCGCATTGGGGAAATTTATTAAAACTGTTGATTCTAGCGAAGGCAAGAGTATCGATGAAAAATTAGTATTTTTCTCTCAAGAATATCCTGAATTGACAGAGGCAATTGGCCGAATAGTAAAATTGAAAACGGATTACGAAGAAATTAACGAAGAAGATGAAAAGCGTTCAATTGAGTCACTGTCTTCCCAGGGAGTGCAATTTATGACTATGCATAGCTCAAAGGGTTTAGCTGCTAAGTATGTGTTTATTCCTTTTATGGAGGAGGAAGTTAACTTACCCGCAAAGACCATAGAAGAGCAAAGAAGATTGCTATATGTTGCTCTCACAAGAGCAAGAGTTTCGGTGGTGATTTCTTGGGCTTTTAGTCGTCAAAGTGCAAATAGACATAAATTTGGTGGAGGCGGCTTTATGCGCAGGAGCAGATCAAGTTTCATTAATGAATGTGGAATTGTTAGAGATATTCCACCTAAACAGATTCTGAACAGATTAACACAAGTGGCTGAAAAAAGTTAATAGAGCGATTAAATTCCACCGTAGTAAATAGCACTTAAGCGGGCATAAGCTTTTATCGAGCATTATGCGTCAAAAACGAAACAAGAAGCAAATGAGCATGATAGGTGGTTTAAGAAAGGAAGAACTTACTCAGGTACTTGCCTATACCGGATTAATTCTGGTTGCGTACGAATTGGTTAAGAGTCTTATTGTTAGGCCTATTAAGTTTTTTTATATGGATATGACTTTTAGCGAAGGAAGCCCGTTCAAGTCCTATGAAGAAGATGTTTTGTTTCGACATAAGAATGAGTTTGAAGCGTGCCTTTTATATTTACGTGATTTCATGGAGGCCATAGATTCAGATGACGTCTTGACTATCCAAGAATTGAGAAAACATCGAAATGATTTGGCGCACAATATTGCACACAAGTTGCAGTCTCGGGAAATCAAAAGTGATCTATTTTTGTTGGAAAGAGTAAATAAGACCCTGTTTAAACTTAGTAACTACCGAGCATATATTGAAATTGGTTCGGATCCAGAGTTCAAGAACAAAGGAATCGATTGGGCATTACTAAAAGGACACGAGTACCTTGTATTTGAAGAAGTACTTAATAAGATAAGAATTTTGCAAGGTAGGTTTTAGCATTATTGTATAAAATTACCCCCAATAATAATGTCTCTCCTACATTAAATTTATATCCTACCTGTATACAGAGAGTCTTTCTGCCGCGCCGTACTTCTAGGCGAGTGGGAGGGAATACCTTTCAAATTCCTTTCCGGTCTGCAGCACAGGGAATTCCTCTTAATTTGGTATCGAAAATCATTGACAAAGTAGTGATCTGTGATATATTCAAATTAACAATTAGGTTGTCCCGAGTTTGAAGGGGGAAATCCCGGACTTTAAAAAAGCAAAACCTTCGTTGGCATGAGTATGCCGGCGGAGGTTTTTTGTTTTAGGAGGGAGCTTATGGGGTATAATAAAGATTTATTAAAAAGCTGGCTCGATGAGGATGAGGATTATTTAGAAGATTATTCAGAAGAAGAGGAAATGTCAGAGGAAGAGTCAGCTGTGTTATATATTAGGAATTGCATTGAGACAAATCGGAGAATCAACTATTGTAAAAAACTGCTCACCCAGCACAAAGACGCACTAATATACTATACCTTAGCAATTCTTTACAGGACGTACGATTTCGATCCAGATGAAAATCTTTTATATAAAAAGCATGTACGATATTATTGCATAATGGCAATTCGAGAAGACCGGAGCTATGCTTCTGCTTGGGCTCTTTTAGCCGAGACATACTACTGGATTGCTCTTGTTGCTGGTGAAGTGGCCAGCACGCGGCCTTTATCTTCAATAAGTGACGACTATTCCAAGTCTTTGTTTTCTAAAAATCGAAAAGAAGAGATTAAATATATCGAAAAGGCACTATGTTGTGTTAAGAAAGCCTTACAAATAGAACCCCAGAATGAGGAATACCTCAATATACTCGAGTTTTATTATCAGAAAAGAAATGAGATTTATTGCTTCAAAAGTGGTGTTTAATAACGGTAGAATAATATTATGAAGAGCACTTGGATTCAGCTGCGAAACCTAAAAAATGCACGAACACTGCTAATTCTTCCCTGTAATGCCGCCGCTTGCATAGGCAATTATTTTCATGCAGAGACTTATAGTAAGAATGGATGGAATACATGGCGGGAAGCTGATATACTCCTTAGGGAATTGAGAGAAAGAGGACAGGTGACATTTGCAGCAG
>JAUYDQ010000093.1 GCA_030691725.1 Candidatus Omnitrophota bacterium | reverse complement strand
CGTTCAATAAGTAACGCTCCTAATTGTTTGTTTACAACTTTTCTTATGGGCATTCGAGTCTTTACAAAAGAATACCTATGCGATTTTTGCCTTGCGTTTTGGCAAAATTAAGTGCTCTTTTCGCCTTAGTAATCAATTCCTCAGCGTTTACGCCGTCAAGCGGATTCTCGCTTACGCCTCCGCTAACCGTAAGTCTTTTAAAAACATCCCTTTCTTTACTAAAGGTAAACTCTATCTTTTTTCTGATCTCTTCAGCAAGCTTTTGTGCCTGGCGTTTATTTCTCTCAGGTAATACAACGGCAAATTCATTATCACTTACCCTGGCTACGCGGTCAACTTCAGTAAAAGAATCCCGGATTGAAGAGGCGACTTTTTTCAATGTAACTTCAGCCTGTAATAAGCCGAAATTTTCATGAAATCGCTGGAAATTATCGATATTCAAAAGTATAAAAGCGCATGGCCTACGGTAGATAATTGCCCTCTTTATCTCTTCTTCTAAACGATTACGGATGAAACTTTCATTATATAAGCCTGTTAGCGCGTCTCTTATCTCTAATTCCTTTAGCCGCTGCAATAATATGTCATTTTCTACGGCAATGGCTATCTGTTTAGTAAAAAGCCCTAACAACTCCCTATCATCTTTTCCATACAGAATAGACTCGCTTCTATTTCCTATGCCCAATATCCCTATTAGGTTACCTCTTAAATGTATAGGCAGGGCGAGCGTGCTCTTCAATTGGAAATTCTCATAAAAGGTATTTTTGATATCTGAGGTTAATGCATTTTCTTTATCTAATATTAATGGGTGGTTTGTTTCGATGAGTTTATTAAATACCTTATCGTCGCGATTTAATTTAAGTTGTAAAAGGTGCTCTGAATTTATTCCGTCCTTTACCTTAAGAGAGAAAGTATCGGAGTCTTCGTCTTTGATAAACAAATATGCCGCATCAGAATTGGCTAAAGCCCGCGATTTTTCTATAGTGAATTTAAGTATATTCTCTAACTTGTCGCCGTGAGAGATTAAAGAACTTATCTGCAACAGATTAGAAAGGATAAGTATGCGCTTATGGATTTTAAGATCTATTTCTGTGCTTTTCTCGCTATAGCCCTTCAATTCCTCCATATTACCGCGGATGCGTTGGGTAAGTTGATTCAGCGCTTCGCCGAGGTCCCCTATTTCATCTTTGTAACCAATCTCTACCTTATGATTGATATCACCAGCAACTATTCGCTTGGCTTCTGTGCTGACTGATACGATACGGTTGAATACTTCCTTTATCACACAAAAACCAATCAGGGCAATAAATACGCTTATCAGTATGGCTACGGCAATATCCACTTTAAGGCCTACATTTGGCAATACATAATTCGAAACAAGATATATACACACAAGCAAAGGCAAAACCGACATAAGATAAAATGCAATGTTTAACTTATATTTAAGACCCCGGGAAGTTAGGGAAAGATTTCTTTGTTTCGCCATCTTGACCTCCTTAAGATTCGGTAGGGGCGCAACTTATGCATTAAAATATTTACTTAATTATATCTCTCATCTTATATTATAGCAACAATTTTATCGGCTTCCTTAATCAGGCTCTCCTTACTTATACCTGTATCTAAGAAATCCCAGGGCAGAAATTCGTCTTTTGATTTATCTTGTAAATAAAAATTAGGGTCTATATCTGATTCCTTAAAGGCATCCATCCATCTATCAAATACAAAATAATTATCCCAGGCATCAAACCTTGCTCCTTTTAAAAATGCGCGAAATATTACCTCACTTAACTTTCTATCCCCCCGGGAAAGCACTCCTTCCAAAAAGCTCATATAAGGGTTGCGCAGACTCAATCGTAATCTTTTATTTCTTATTTTCCTTTTAAGAAAATCCTGTTTATATTTTATACTCTCTATTCTCTCCATCTTAAGCCATTGAAATGGGGTATGCGGTTTAGGAATCAATGTATTTATGCTTACATTAACCCCGCCCTTTCTAACTCTGAAGTGTCTCTTTGAAGCAGAAAGGGCTGGGTTAACTTGTGCCCTCAAGTCCGAAACGCGACTGGACAAGTCAATAATACCGTCTAAATCTTCTTCTCTCTCAAAAGGTAATCCAATCATAAAATAAAGTTTGATATTCTGGTAACCGGAAGTATAGACCTGCTGGACTACCTTTAAGAATTCCTGTATATTGAAATCTTTGTTCAGGATTTTTCGTAATCTTTCTGTGGCTGCCTCAGGAGCAAAGGTAAGGCCGGTTTTCTTTATACTCGCTATTAATGAAGAAACATCGCCTATCATGGTATTTGGTTTTACCGAAGGCAAAGATATGCTTACCGCATTCTCTTTAAATGAACCGATTAAGCGCTTTAATAGTTCTTCTAAACCTGAAAAGTCGCTTACCGACAATCCGCATAAAGATATTTCTTCATAACCGGTGTATTTATATGCGCTATCCGCCAAATTTAATATATTTTTTATCTCTCTTTGCCTGAATGGAAAATACTGAGTCCTTGCCTGACAGAAACGACAGCTATTAGGACAGCCGCGCATAATTTCCAGAGTAATGCGGTCATGCACTATTTGTATATACGGTATCAACCAATCTGAAGGGAAATATGCGCTATTTAAATCTTTTATGAAACGCTTCTTAATCTTGTAAGGAATATCATCAGTTTTTGCCTTAAACTCTTCTATTTTACCTTCACGGCTATACCGTGCTTCATACAATGACGGTACATAAACTCCTTCAATACGGGAAAACATAGCCAGCAAATCCTGCTTATCTATTTTAGATGTTTTAAATTTAATCTTAAACTTTCGATAAAGATCGATTATCTCTAAAATTGCTTCTTCTGCTTCGCCAATAACGAATAAATCAAAGAACTCATGCAGTGGCTCAGGATTTAATGCGCAAGGCCCGCCGCCGATAACTAAAGGATAATTGTTATTGCGTAAAGTTGATTTTAAAGGAATTGAGCCTAATTCTAAGATATTTAATACATTAGTATAGTTTAATTCATGCCCCAAGGAAAAACCTACGAAGTCGAATTCCTTAAACCTTTTTTTAGACTCTAGGGAATATATTTCCATATTTTTATCGCGCAATATCTTTTCCATATCCAAAGCAGGAGAAAAAACCCGCTCGCATACCACATCAGGCAGATTATTTAATATAGCGTAAATGATCCTTATACCTAAGTTGCTCATTCCTATTTCATATAAATCAGGAAAACATAAAGCGAACTTTATATCACTTTTATCAAAGTCTTTTTTTGGGAGATTCCATTCTTGACCAATGTAACGACCGGGTTTATTTACTTGTAATAGAAGATCTTCTAGCCTAAGTGAAGCCACAACTTATGGAACGAAGTGACCATAAGTTGTATGGCTGAACTTACCCCCGCTGTTTCGCTTTGTGAAGCAAAGCGAAACAAAGCGGCGGGGGTAAATTCGCACATATAACTTATGTCGGAACAGATTAAAATATCTGCTCCATAAGTTATGTGCTCATTTAAAACACCGCCCTCGTCTTATTAATATTGGAAAGTATCCCTAGAGATATAAAAGTTAAAAACATAGATGAGCCGCCATAACTCATTAAAGGTAAGGGTAGGCCCACAACCGGAGCGAGCCCCAAGTTCATGGCAATGTTAACAAAAACCTGAATGCCCAACATTAAAGAAATCCCAAATGCTAATAACCTGCCGAAATTATCAGCAGACCTGCGGGCAATGGCAATGCCCTGCCTGATCAATAAAT
>JAUYDQ010000091.1 GCA_030691725.1 Candidatus Omnitrophota bacterium | reverse complement strand
CAGCTGCGTATCGCCGCTGGTAGCCATGACTTTAAAGCCGCCCTCTTTCCACATTTCCATAATTGTTACGTCAAGCGTTCCGCCGCCAAAATCAAAAACTAAAATCTTTAATTCTTTTCCCGCCTTCTCCAGTCCATAAGCAAGGCATGCAGCTGTAGGCTCATTAATTATCCGTAGGACCTTTAATCCGGCAATCTCTCCTGCATCTTTTGTAGCAGTCCTCTGGTTGTCATCGAAATAAGCAGGGCAGGTGATTACCACCTCTTCTATCTTGTCGCCTAGATACGACTCTGCATCCTGTTTTATCTTCTGCAAGATAAAAGCAGAAATCTGCTGCGGCGTATATTCCTTGCCAAAAACTTTAAATTTAAAATCCGTGCCCATCTTACGCTTGGCTGCCTGAATTGTCCCTTCAGGGTTGATGGCTGCCTGGCGCCTCGCCGGTTCACCGACCAAACGCTGGCCGTCTTTGGTAAAGGCAACATAAGAAGGAAATGCTTTACCGGAAGCCACGCCTGCTCCTTCGGCGGATGGAATTATTACGGGCCTGCCGCCTTCCATTACTGCTGCTGCAGAATTAGAAGTACCTAAATCAATACCGATAACTTTTGCCATGGTTAACCTCCTCGTCTACGAAGACAACACCCGCGCAATTCCACTAAGCGCGGGGTGTCTTACCTATTATTTTTTAGAAACTTTTACTTTTGCAGTCCTAATGACACGATCATTTAATAAATAACCTTTTTGTAACTCTTCCAAAATTGTATGCTCCGGCACATCTTTATTCTCTGCCTGCATAAGTGCTTCATGATAATTCGGGTCGAATAATTTACCTTCTGCCTCAATTGGCTTGATTCCGTACTCCTTTAACATTTCATAAAGATGTGACAGTATCATTTCCACGCCCTTTAAAAATGCTGGTAGATCCTGATGTTTAGATTCAGCCAATTCCAGCGTACGCTCTAAATCATCCAGTATATTTAATAATTCTAATATAATGCCTTCATTGGCAAACTTTACAAAATCCTGTTTTTCTCGATCCATGCGCTTACGCGTATTGTCAAAATCCGCCTGAAGCCTGAGTAACCTATCCCAATAAACTTTCGCTTTATCCGCCTCTTCTTTTAATTGCAAAAATTCGGATTCTTTTAAGGAGACAGCCTTTTCTTCTTTTTCCTCAGTCTCCGGCTGTTTTTTATTTTCTTCCTGATCCTGTTTCTGATCCTGCATCTTAAAACCTCAAATACTATTCATTACTTCAGTTAATACATCCGATATATATCCTAATACAGGTATAGTATGGTTATATTCCATACGCATCGGCCCCAAGACTGCAACCCTGCCAAAAGATTTATCTTTCAAACGATAACTCGAAACCACCAAAGAACAACTCTCCATCTCAGCGCAACCTAATTCATTTCCGATATACACTTTTACCTTTTCTCTAAAATCACGATTAATAATATTGAGCAGATATTGCTTATCTTCAATAATCTTAATTAAAAGGCGTATTTTCTGGTAATCCTGGAATTCAGGCTGGTTTAAAACAAGGCTTATCCCTTTATAAAAAAATCTATCCTGCCACTCCGGAAAGTAAGTTATAGCTGTATAGTGCGTAATGGTAGATAAGATTTCTAATGTCTTATCCAGGACATCCTCCAAACGATTAATCTTTATCTTATACTCTCTGGCAATAGATTCCTTCTCTTCTTCCAGCAACTCCATTTGCAAAAGGAGGAAATCGACATAGTAGCGATACCCCTTGCTTGTGGGAATCCTGCCGCCAGACGTATATGGATGTGTAAGATAGTTAGATTCTTCTAACTCAGCTAATATGTTTCTAACTGTAGCCGGACTTAAGTCAAAATCTTTTGCGATATCCTCTGAGGCCACGGGCGTTGCCTCCTCAATATATTTATTTATTGTGGCAGCGAGGATTGCCCTTCTTCTAGATTCGTAATCAACTGTTCTCGCCATGCCACCTCCGTTTACCGGCCGGCCTCACCGTCTCGGCCGGCGTGCTAAACGGTGCTCCTTATTCGTCGCACCAGCACCCTACCTTAAGAATGCCAAAGGTTAATTTTAGCATAATTTCCTGCTTAGTCAAGCGCTTATCTAGAAAATTCTGGGAAAATTCCCCTGCCTCACCCGTTCTCCTTATCTTTTACAATAAACTACTGGCACTCTAACTTAAGGAGTGCTAACACTAAAATAAAAAAATTATTCTTCTTTCTCTAAAATTATCTTTATGCCGTGAATATTGACGTGTTTATCTTCCATTAAATAATGGATATACTCTAGTCTCTTTATGTCTTTCAAGGAATAGAGCCGGCTCTTTTTGCCTATCCTCTTAGGATGGACCACACCGGCTTTATCTAATTGGCGCAAAGTCCATACAGGTAAATCCACTAATTTGCTGACCACGCTGATGACATAAACTGGTTCATCCGGGCTAATATAAATATCAAATAGAGGCACAGTCAACTCCTTTTGCTCTATCTCCTATTCCTAACAAGAAAATCGCCTTCGGCGATAAGTTGGGGAACAATGGTTTGGCTTCCTTTAGCCAAAGCCATAACTTGAAGAGATTTTCGCAGTGGTACAGGAAAGTGTTTTATACTTTCCTGTACCATAAAACATAACATAAAATAATAATTTTGTCAAGTAAGTTTAACAAAATTTGTTAGATATTCTAACTGATTTTTTCTATCTCTCTGTTATGCAATAACTTCTGTGAGAGAACTCTTGGCAGGTTTAATCTTATCTTTATGCCTTTCTGAAGGTACTTTATTTCTTCTACCTTACCTTCGCGATAGCATAAATCTACTAAATCCATGCGGGAATGGGGAATCAAAAGCTCAAGGTGTGTCATTCTGCTTACGAAATTTTCCTGAATCTTCTCTAGTAAAGAATCCAGGTTCTGTCTTAATTTGGCAGAAATTGTTAGGGAATTATGAAAATCTTTTTTTAATTGCTCAAGCCAGGTCTTATCTTCTAATAAATCAATTTTATTCAAAGCAGTAATCAAGGGTTTCTTATCAGCTTGCAATTCTTTCAATACGCTAAACACGGCTTGATTGTGTTCGTATACGCGCAGGTGGCTTATATCTAAAACATGTATTAATAAATCCGCTTCTACAACTTCTTCGAGCGTGGCTTTAAATGCCTCTATAAGATGATGGGGAAGGTTATGTAAAAATCCCACTGTATCTGAAATAACGATGTGCTCTCCGTTAGGTAAAACAAAACTTTTGTGTAAAGGGTCTAAGGTAGTAAATAGGCTATCGGATACGGTTTGTCCGGCGAAGGTCAAGGCATTCAAAAGTGTGGATTTACCCGCATTAGTATAACCTATCAAAGCCACGGTAGGTATGGCGTTTTCTTTCCTCCTCTTTCTCATCGTCAGGCGATGTTGCCGAAGACGCCTTAAATCATCTTTTAATTTATCAATCCGTTTACTTATACGCCTGCGGTCAACTTCCAGCTTCTGTTCTCCCGGCCCCCTTGTACCAATGCCGCCCCCTAAACGCGAAAGCATTACTCCTTTTCCTACGAGCCTAGGCATAAGATACTGTAACTGCGCCAGCTCTACCTGTGTTTTCCCCTCCGGGCTCCTGGCGTGACGGGCAAATATATCTAAAATCAACTGTGTGCGGTCAATAGTTTTTTTACCTATCACTTCTTCTAAGTTTCGCTGCTGCGTCCCGGATAAATCATGGCTCAAAATAACTGTGTTTACTCCTTCCTCTTCGGCTAACAAAGCTAACTCTTGCGTCTTGCCTTTGCCAATAAAAAGATTGGGCGTAGGTTTATCGCAAATACAAGTAATATTATCTACCGCTTCTGCGCCGCAGGTATGGGTCAGCTCTTCTAATTCCTCAGCCACATCCTCAAGCCGCCAGCTATCTTTTTCTGATTTTAATTTTATCGTTACAAGTAAAGCTCTTTCCATCTTTTAATAGGGACAGGCACCAGTCCAATCGGGGGACGTCTTTGAAGCCAATCGGAAGGGTGTCCCCAAAAAGAGGATCTACGCCCTTAGGGGATATTTTCCAGATTGGGCCAAGAAACGGTCCTTAATTTTTTAAATATTCTATTGGCAACGGATGCCGGAGTTTCTTTTTCTCCCACCCCAAACCAACTTATGCGCTTGTCCTTCCTAAACCAGGTGAGCTGTCGTTTAGCGTAGAGGCGCGTGTTTCTCTTTATCAGGCGCTTTGCCTCATCCAGATCATATAAACCATCTAGATATCCCTTCAATTCCTTTATGCCTATCGCGTAAGCAGCGGTTTTGCTTAATTTTAATTTTAGAAGCCGCTTGGCTTCGTCAACTAATCCATTGGTAAACATTCTTTCAACCCGCTCTTCTATTTTCTGATAAAGTTTCTCCCGCGGCATATTCAGGCCAAAAATCTTTATATCATAATCTTGCGAAAGACCTTTTCTTTGTTTCTGAAGTTTAGAAATCGGCTGACCCGTGGCTTCGAAAACCTCCAAGGCTCGGACAATACGTTTTGTATCATGGGGATGAATTTTTGAAGTTGCCTCGGGATCTATGTCTTTCAGCCTGTTATATAAATATTCATTACCCAACCTTTCTGCTTGCCTATATAGACGGTTACGGATAACTTTACTTGAGGCACTGCTTTTAAATATCCCATCAATCAGTATTGACATATAAAGCCCGGTTCCTCCTACAATAAGAGGAATCTTGCCGCGTTTCAGGATTTCTTTAATCTTTCGGACTACATCTTTATAGTATCTTGAGACATTATATTCCTTATCTGGAGAAATAGCGCTAATTAAATGATGCGGGGTTGTTCTTCTTAAAGCAAACGGTGGTTTTGAAGTAATTATATCCATGCCTTTATACACCTGCATGGAATCGCAGGAAATAATTTCAGCATTAATCTTTTTGGCTATCGCTACAGCAATCTCCGTTTTCCCTATGGCAGTGGGACCAACCAGAAAGATTATTCGTGGTTTCATTAAAGTTAAGGAGAGATTTTTGTGGAATATCCTTCGCTTGAGAGTTTATTTTCTAATTCAACTACTTCTAAGCGCGAGCTTAATCTACCGACTTTCACTCTATAGGTCTTGCTACCATTCGTTTCTGCTTCTTGCACGTAGGCATCATATCCCTTCTCGATTAGTTTATTGTGCAGGTTAGCAGCATTAGCAGATCTCACAAAAGAGCCTACCTGCACGGTATAATAAATATCTGAAAGATAATACAGGTCTTTATTCAGTTTTACTTCCAAATTAGAAGGAAAATCTTTTTTTAGTTTATCTAAATACTCTTTTGCCTGCTGCGTGTCTCCTTTTTTTAATCCGACTTGGCTGAGTCGGTAATAAAGCGGGGCTTTAAATTTAGTGCTGGGATTACGGTTTAAAAAGCTGCTATAGTGCTCTTTCGCTTTGTCATAATCTCCTTTTAAAAAATAGGTATCTCCCAAACCTAATTTCGCATCATCGGCAAAAGTGCTATCTTTAAATTCTCTCAGTATTATTTCGAATATATCCGAGGCACGCAGATAATTTCCGTCTTTTAAGTAACTCAAACCCAGAATATAATATAACTCATCTAAATTAGGCGAATGGGTACTATAATTTGTTAAGGCCCTCTCGCCCTCTGATATGGCGGATTTATAATCGCCATTTAAAAAGCAAACTTTGACCTTGTCTATATCTAAACAATAACCATTACTGGTTAACATTACCAATACAATAAACAAGATTATTTTTTTAAACATTTCTTTTTATTTGAAATATCCTTCTGCAAGTCTAGGATAATTTTGTGCCTTCTTTCTTTCTCTTTTTTATCTACATCGTCAATCAATCTTTCTGCCTCGGTATGGGGACGGGGTGAATACTTAAAGATATAGGCAGCATCGAATTTTATATCATTTACTAAGTTATAGGTATCGAGAAAATCATCAGCCGTTTCAGTAGGAAACCCCACAATTATATCTGTTGTTAAAATTCCACCCTTTACAATTTTACGGTAATTATCTATTAAATCCAAATAGAATTTCCTTGCATAGCCGCGGTTCATAAGTTTTAAGATCCTATCTGAGCCCGATTGTACTGGAAGATGCAGATATTTTTTAAGTTTCTCTAAGCTTGCCATTGTCTTAAATAAATCCAAAGACGCATCTTTAGGGTGGGAAGTAATAAAACTAAATTCTTCCGGGCCTTTAAGCGAGTTAACTAGTTCAATGAGCTTTACGAAACTAATATCATTACATTGATATGCATTTACATTCTGCCCTAATAGTGTAATTTTAGTTATGCCTTTATCAACTGCCTCTTCAATTTCTTTTAATATTTCTTTATCATTACGATTGCGTAATTCGCCCCTTACATAGGGTACCACACAATAGGAACAATAATTGGAACAACCTTCAGAAATAACTATATAAGCATGCTGTTTATCCTGATAAAAACCCGTATGATAAATCTCTTCGGGTCGAATACCCCCATCAGTTTCCCAAATTTTTCTCTGAAAGAAGTCTTCCGCCGATAATTTTTTGATAATTTCAGGTATCTTATGTAAATCTTGCGGCCCTACCGCAAAATTTACATTAGGCGCTCTTTCGAAAATCTTTTCTTTATAATTCTGTGCCATACAACCAATAACGCCGATTAAAGGGACTGTCCCCGAAGGGGACTGTCCCTTAATACGTTTAAACCTGCCTATCTCTGACCAAACCTTATCTTCAGCGTGTTGACGAACCGAACAGGTATTGAATAATATAATATCCGCTTTATCCAGTTCATCGATAATCTTATAACCCTCCTTACCTAGGAGCCCAGAGATCACCTCTGAATCCCGGACATTCATCTGGCAGCCGAAAGTCCGGATAAAGACTTTGGGGGCAAAAAATTCGTAACTCTTTTTAGAATCTTGGTTTGGCATTTTTGTTTTTCCTCAAAAAATAAAAAATTAAAGGGGGCAAAAAATTCAAAAGAAAAAATATTTTTGTGGGCGATTTTGATGTTTTTAAAAAGCAGATTTAATATGAGTTTTTTAGT
>JAUYDQ010000053.1 GCA_030691725.1 Candidatus Omnitrophota bacterium | reverse complement strand
TGCGAGATTTGCAATAAAAATCCTGCGACTGTGCATTTGACTGAAATTATAGATGACCAAATGAACGAGCTGCATCTATGCGAACAGTGCGCTCACCAGAAGAGTTTACAGATGGACCAACAGTTCGGCCTGAGCGACCTTTTAGGAGGCCTGGCTGAGTTTGAGAAACCCACTAAAGAAGAAAAAGAAACTACCGTTAACATTAAATGCGCAAATTGCGCTCTTACCTATGCGGACTTTAAGAAGATTGGACGGCTCGGATGCAGTGAATGTTATAGTACATTCAAAAGATACCTCGGGCCGCTATTGAAGAAAGTTCATGGTTCAATTATTCATTTTGGTAAGTCTCCGTTTAAGGTTGCCAAAGTTTCGAACAAAAGAGGAGATTTGCAAGCCCTGCGTTACCAACTACAGAAAGCAATTGAAACCGAGTCATTTGAAGAGGCAGCCAAGATTCGCGATAAAATAAAAGAGTCAGAAAGAAAACAATCGCAAAATAATAACGGCTCATAAGGAAAATATATGAATCCCGCACCTTCTTTATATTCAATATATTTTAATTTAAAAGAAGGACGGGGAGCAGAAGATAATAAATAGGCAGGAATAAAGGAGAAGGTGCGGGATGAAGCTGGACGACCTCATAAATCATAGCAGCGAATGGTTAAAAGGCACAGGCCCTAATTCCGATATTGTTATTTCCAGCCGTATACGCTTAGCCAGAAATTTGGATAAAATTCCTTTTCCGCACTGGGCAAATAAAAAACAAAGCGAGGGAGTGCTCAATACAATTACAGAGGCGGCAGGTAAAGTAGATTATCTTAAGTCTACCGCGACCTTTAATTTAGCGGATTTAGACAGCGTAGATAAACAGTTCTTAATTGAAAGGCATCTGATGTCTTATGAGCATGGCCAGAGGGCAGATCACAAGGCAGTCATCATTGATGATGAAGAGATATTAGCAATAATGATTAATGAAGAAGACCATATCAGGATGCAGGTGATGCAGTCGGGTTTTAATCTCTTCGAGGCCTGGAATATTATTAATAAGATAGACGATTCCCTGGCAGGAGAGTTAAACTTTTCTTTTTTGGCGGATTGGGGTTATCTTACTGCCTGCCCGACCAATACCGGCACGGCTATGCGCGGTTCGGTGATGCTACATCTGCCGGCATTGGTAATGACCACCCAGATTAATCGCGTGTTGGCTGCTATTGCCAAGTTAAGTTTTACTACGCGCGGCCTATACGGTGAAGGCACGCAAGCAACAGGCAATTTCTTTCAGGTATCGAATCAAGTTTCTTTAGGCCATAGCGAAGACGATATCATTGAAAATATCAATGGCTTGATCAAACAGATTATTGAGCAGGAAAGCCAGGCAAGAGAGATGATGTTATCCCGCAATAGAGCGGTATTAGAAGATAGAATCAACCGCAGTTTCGGTATACTCAAGAGCGCGCATATTATAACTAGCCAGGAAACTATTGAATTGTTGTCCATGGTAAGATTGGGAAGCGACTTGGGGATGGTTAAGGATATCAACCGCAGCACAATAAATGAGTTATTTATTACTACGCAGCCGGCACATCTGCAGAAACTGGAGAGTAAAAAACTTTCCAGTCAAGAAAGGGATGTGAAGAGGGCGCAGTTGATTAGAAATAAGTTGCTAAAATAATAATAGAAACCAGAAACTAAGTTTGGTTTCTTTCGACGAACAATACACCAGGAGGAAGAATGTTTAACCGATTTACTGAGAGAGCCAGAAAAGTAATAATCTTAGCCAAGGAAGAGGCAAGGCGTTTCAATCATGATTATATCGGAACAGAGCATATATTGTTAGGTTTAGTCCGTGAAGGCGAAGGCGTAGCGGCGAGCGTGTTACAGAAGACAGGTGTTTCTTTAGAAAAGATACGCCTGGAGATTGAAAAATTAGTGCAGCCCGGCCCTACCACACAGATTATCGGGGATATACCATTTACCCCGCGTGCAAAGAAAGCATTAGAATTAGCTGCGGAAGAGGCGCGTGCATTAGGGCATAATTATATTGGCACAGAGCATCTTCTCCTGGGACTAATCCGTGAAGGAGAAGGCATGGCTTCTCAGGTATTATTAAATTTAGGCTTAGACTTAAATACAGTAAGAAACGAAGTAATGGAGCTACTTGGTTCGACATTGCCTAGTTTTGGCGCAAGCTCTACCCCAAAAACAAAGACTCCGGCATTGGATGCCTTTGGCAGGAATTTGACTGAATTAGCCAAAGAAAATAAACTCGATCCTGTGATTGGCCGCCAGAATGAAATTGAACGCGTCATTCAGATATTAAGCAGGCGCACGAAGAATAATCCGGTTTTATTAGGCGAGGCAGGAGTAGGAAAGACCGCTATAGTGGAAGGCCTTGCCCAGTCCATTGTTGCCGGGAATGTCCCTGAGGTATTGCGTAATAAACGCATGATTGTCTTAGATTTGGCATTAATGGTTGCGGGGACAAAATACCGCGGCCAATTTGAGGAGAGGATCAAGGCAG
Organism: Candidatus Omnitrophota bacterium; assembly: GCA_030691725.1. GTDB lineage: Bacteria > Omnitrophota > Gorgyraeia > Gygaellales > Profunditerraquicolaceae > UBA1562. The sequence continues at coordinate 1,257 of JAUYDQ010000053.1, read as the reverse complement.
TAATGGAGGAGATAAAACGCTCTCAGGATGTAATTATTTTTATTGATGAATTGCATACGCTTGTTGGCGCCGGTGCGGCAGAAGGTGCGATTGATGCTTCTAATATTTTAAAACCCGCGTTGTCTCGCGGTGAGATGCAATGCATCGGCGCAACCACTATGGATGAGTATAGAAAATATATTGAAAAGGACGCAGCCCTGGAGCGCAGGTTTCAGACTATATTGGTTGAGCCGCCGTCTGTCGAGCAGACAATTGAAATATTAAAGGGCCTGCGTGACAGATACGAAACACACCATCGTGTGCACTTTTTGGATGAGGCATTGGAGGCAGCAGCAAAATTATCCGACCGTTATATCTCAGGACGTTTCCTTCCCGATAAAGCAGTGGATTTAATGGATGAGGCAGGTTCCCGCGCAAGATTAAACGTTTTAATTGTGCCTCCTGAGATTAAGCAATTAGAACAAAAGGTGGAGTCCCTGAGAAAAGAAAAAGAGTCTTATATCAAAAGCCAACTTTTTGAGAAGGCAGCGGCATTAAGAGACCAGGAAAGACAGGCACGTCAGGATTTAGAGCAATTAAACCGAGAATGGTCACAAGCCAAAGATAAGATGCGCCCTGAACTCGGCGAAGAGGAGATTGCTAAAATTGTCTCTCAGTGGACAGGTATTCCCATATTTAGATTAGAAGAAAAAGAGAGTGAAAAATTATTAAAGATAGAAGAACAATTGCATAAACGCGTGGTGGGTCAAGATGAGCCTATCGCTGCTATTGCCAATGCAGTTAGGCGTTCACGCGCAGGTATCAAGGATCCCAAAAGGCCTATTGGTTCGTTTATATTTTTGGGCCCTACAGGCGTAGGTAAGACGCTTTTAGCCCGCGCTTTGGCTGAGTATATGTTTGGCGATGAAGATGCGCTTTTGCAATTGGACATGTCAGAGTATATGGAAAAATTCAATGTCTCCCGTTTAATAGGCGCGCCTCCCGGATACGTGGGGTATGAGGAGGGCGGCCAGCTTACCGAGAAAATAAGACGCAGGCCATATGCCGTTATATTATTAGATGAAATTGAAAAGGCGCATCCGGACGTATTCAATCTACTTCTACAGGTATTCGAAGATGGGAGGCTTACCGATAGTTTTGGCAGGAAAGTTGATTTTAGGAATACAGTGGTGATTATGACCTCTAATGTGGGCGCAGAATTAATTCGTAGGACGGGGTCGCTCGGTTTTAAAACTCAAAAAGAAGAAGTAACTTATC
>JAUYDQ010000087.1 GCA_030691725.1 Candidatus Omnitrophota bacterium | reverse complement strand
CAGGACTTGTTTGCGGGGAAAAATTCCAGTATAGCGTGGTCTTTATCTTTTATGCCGAAACTGGCTATAGCCTGGCCGCGGTTAACATAGAAGACCCACATCGGTATTCCATATCTACCTGCGATTCCTGGGAAAAAATTGGCAAACGGTTTAGCCAGATTATAGTTCTCAATAACGAATTCTTTAAACTTTCCGTTAAGATAATATTTTGGTTTTCTATTTTTAAGATTATTAACCATAGCCTCTTCTTGTCTGTTAACTAAGATATTTTACATATTTTATGGCATTTGTCCACACAAAAAAATAAGGGACGTCTTTAATGCCAATCGGGGGACGTTCCTTCGGCTAATCGGAAGGGTGTCCCCTTTTAGTAAGTTCTTACATTTAGGGGACACCTTTGCGATTGGCTCGGTGCCTGTCTCTATTTATGTGTTTGACTTTTTGGATAAAGGATGTTATGATTAAAAACTAAATATATACGGAGTTGAATATGGCAATAACCAAAGATACAGTTAAGTATGTGGCGCATCTGGCGCGTATTGACTTAAAACCCAAAGAGTTAGAAAAACTATCCCAGCAGCTCCAGGAGATTTTAGGCTTTATTGATAAATTAAAGAGAGTAGATATAAAGGAGATTGCCCCTACAAGCCATATCCTGCCCATTAATAATGTCTTAAGAGATGATAAGCCCGGTGAATCTTTATCTTCTGATAAGGCGCTGGAGAATGTCCCTCAAAGACAAGGTAAATTTTTTAGCGTACCGAAGGTAATTGAATAAATAGTTATGAGTTACGGGTTATAGGTTATAAGTTATGTGTTATGAGTTATAGGTTAGAGGTGAGATGGACCTTAATACTTTGACTGCAAATGAATTGATTAAAAAGTTAGATAAGAAAGAAATAACCTCGCGTGATATTTTAACTTCCTTGGAAAAACGAATAAAAGAAGTAGACTCTAAAGTTAAGGCATATGTTAGAGTTAATGATTCGAATCTTTTAAACTCGGAACTCATAACTCATAACTCAGAACTTTCTTTAAAGGGTATCCCTGTTTCTATCAAGGATAATATCTGTACGCGAGAATATAATACTGAATGCTGTTCTAAGATTCTAGAAGGGTTTAAGCCGCCATACGATGCCACAGTAATCCAAAAATTAAAAGAAGCAGGTGCAATAATATTAGCGGCAAAGACTAATATGGATGAGTTTGCTTTTGGTTCATCCACGGAGAATTCTTGCTATGGCCCCACGCATAATCCCTGGGATTTAGATACGGTTACAGGTGGTTCGTCAGGTGGTTCTGCAGCAGCAGTAGCCTCTGACGAGGCGATTATGGCTTTAGGTTCGGATACAGGCGGCTCTATCCGTCAGCCTGCATCTTTCTGCGGTGTAGTTGGCCTTAAACCTACCTATGGCAGGGTTTCCCGTTATGGTTTAATTGCCTTTGCCTCAAGCTTAGACCAGATCGGCCCGATTACTAAAGATGTTAGAGATAGCGCAATATTAATGAATGTTATTTCTGGTTATGATGCTTATGATTCTACTTCGATTAATATTGATGTGCCGGATTATACAAAGTCTTTAGAGTCAGATATTAAAGGAATAAGAATCGCATTCCCTAATGAATATTTTATTGAAGGCCTGGATAAAGAAGTTAAAGCAATAGTCCAAGAAGCCATAAATAAACTGAAATCCCTGGGCGCTAATTATAAATCAGTTTCTTTACCGCATACTCAATACGCAATACCGGTTTATTATATTGTTGCCACGGCAGAAGCCAGTTCCAATTTAGCCAGATTTGATGGGGTGCAATATGGTTTCAGGGCAGGGGGCGCAAAGGCAAATTTAATTGATATGTATAAGAAGACACGTGGTGAAGGGTTTGGCCAGGAGGCAAAGAGAAGGATTATCCTGGGGACATTCGTTTTATCGCATGGTTATTACGATGCATATTATCTGAGGGCCCTAAAAGTTAGAACGCTGATAAAACAGGATTTTGATAAAGTTTTTGCAGAGCTTGATTGCATAGTTACACCTACTTCTCCTACAGCCGCATTTAAAATAGGAGAGAAAATAAAAGATCCTTTAAAGATGTACCTTTCGGATATATATACCATATCAGCTAATTTAGCAGGAATTCCGGCAATATCCATTCCTTGCGGTTTTACCAAAAAGGGCCTGCCGGTAGGATTACAGATTCTGGCTAAGCCGTTTAATGAGGAGATGCTCTTTAAGGTAGCGTATGCTTACGAGCAGAATACTCCCTGGCATAAAATGAAACCCAAGATTGCCGTTTAACCAAATGTACGAAACAGTTATAGGTTTAGAGGTACACCTGCACCTAAAAACTAAAACCAAGGCATTCTGCGGTTGTTCTACTGAATTTGGCCAGGAGCCAAATTCGCAGGTTTGCCCAGTATGCCTGGGATTTCCGGGAAGCCTGCCTGTTTTAAATAAAGTTGCCCTTGATTATGCGATTAAAGTTGCTCTTTCTTTGAATTGCAAGGTGCAGGAATATACAAAATTTGACCGTAAAAATTATTTTTATCCGGATTTGCCTAAAAATTACCAAATCTCCCAATACGATTTACCTATATCAAGAAACGGCTTCCTGAATATAGACCTGGATGATAAAAGTAAACGTATCGGCATAACGCGCGTCCATCTGGAAGAGGACGCAGGAAAACTAATTCATCAAAAGGAATCAAGCCTCGTAGATTTTAACCGCGCAGGAATTCCTTTACTTGAAATAGTAAGCGAACCGGATATAAATTCACCGCAGGAGGCCTACGAATACTTAACTATCCTGAAAAGTATTATTGAATATCTGGATGTTTCTGATTGCGATATGGAGAAGGGGTCTTTACGTTGTGATGCCAATATTTCTATAAGAAAGAAGGGTGCCCAAGAACTTGGCGTGAAAACAGAATTGAAGAATATGAATTCATTTAAAGCAGTTAAAGAAGCATTAAGTTTTGAAGTAGAACGCCAGACTGAATTATTAAATAAAAGTAAGCCTATTATCCAGGAGACAAGATTATGGGATGCCAAAGAGTTAACGACAGTCTCCATGCGCACTAAAGAAGAAGCACAAGATTACCGTTATTTTCCAGAACCGGATTTACCGCCTTTTATTATCTCAAAAGAAAAAATTGAAGAGATAAGAAAGACCATTCCGGAATTACCCAAAGAGAAAAAGCAAAGATTCATGCAATGGGTATCAGCCTCTTCTGCTAATACTTTGGTTTCATGTAAGATAGACGCAGAGCTTGCTGAAAGATTGCTGCAGAGTTATAGTAACAAAAAACTTGTTGCTGATTGGCTTATTAATGTTGCTTCTTCTACAGCTAATAGTTTAAACTGCTCAATAGCGCAACTCGGAGTTAAGGAAGAATATTATATCGAAATTTTCGGCTACCTAGACAAAGAGTTGATTTCTAATCTGACCGCAAAAGCAGTTTGGGATGAAGTAGTTAAAACGAAAAAATCTCCTTCTGAAATCATTAAAGAGAAAAATCTCATTCAGATTTCCGATGAGTCCAGTCTGGAAAAAAATATAGAGGAAGTCATCGAAGAAAACCCCAAGTCCGTGGAAGCGTTTAAATCTGGCAAAGAAAATGCGGTAATGTTTTTAGTTGGCCAGGTTATGAAAAAAACAAAAGGTAAGGCAAATCCTAAGATGGTCCAGGAAATATTGAAGAGGAGGTTGACAGATGCGTAGAAGAGTTACTGTAGTCTTAATTTTAGTATTGATAGTTTTTGGGATTTATTCTTTGGTTTCCTCAGCCACAGAAAAAAAGAAAAAAGACGACTTATACCGGCAGGTGGAACTCTTCTCGGATACGTTGGCAATTATACAGACAGAATATGTTGATGATGTTGAACCTAAAAATTTAATTTATGGAGCGTTGAAGGGCATGTTATCTTCGCTAGATCCCCATAGCCAATTTCTTGACCCGGATGCCTATAACGAATTAAAGGTAGACACAGAAGGAAAATTCGGCGGTTTAGGGATTGAGATTACCGTAAAGGATGGTTTGTTGACGATAGTGACGCCCATAGAAGATACGCCTGCCTGGAAAGCAGGCTTAAAAACCAATGATAGGATTGTAAAGATTAACAATGAATTAACCCGCGATATGACGATTACAGATGCGGTAAAGAGACTGAGGGGTAAGCCGGGGGAGGCAGTAAATATTACTATTTTAAGGGAATCAGAAAAAAAGATTTTAGAATTCAAGATAGTACGCGATATCATTAAAATAAAGAATATAAAAGAAGCCAGAATTTTGGAAGACGGCATTGGTTATATACGTCTGGTTGAATTCAGGGAAAACACAGCCAAAGATATGGATACGGCGTTAGAGAATTTAACAAAACAAGGCATTAATGCACTCATACTGGATTTGCGTAATAATCCCGGTGGATTGCTCGATGCCGCAGTAAAAGTCACAGAAAAGTTTATTGATAAAGATAAGCTCATCGTCTCGACAAAAGGCCGGCGCACTACTCAAAATATGGAATTTATTTCTCATGCCGCCCACCCCATTATTGATTTGCCTATGGTTGTATTAATAAACGAAGGTTCTGCCTCAGGAAGCGAAATTATGGCAGGAGCCCTCCATGACCATAAACGCGCCATAATATTAGGCACAAAGTCATTTGGTAAAGGTTCGGTGCAAACGGTTATACCATTAAGTGATGGCTCGGCATTGAGGCTTACCTCGAGTAAATATTTTACTCCTTCGGGTAAACAGATTCACGGTAAAGGGATAATACCGGATATTGTTGTAGAGGAAGGCAGAATAGAACTTGCGGCGGCCCTCGAGCCTGAGCCAAAGACGCAAAAACCAGAGGAAATATTTAAAGAAATTGAAAAGAAAGAAAAACCCGAGAAAAAAGAAGAAGAGGCAAAAGAATACAGCGCTGATAATCAGCTTATGCGGGCAGTGGATGTCTTAAAAGCGATTAAGATTTATAAAGAGATTAAAAAGTAAGTGAAAAAATTCGGATTGTATCAAATCTTAACTTTAATTTTATCACTCGCAGTAATTATAGAAACTATATTACTAATTCATCTATGGGTTAGCCGGCCCAAGAAAATAATTAAAATACCGGTAGTTCCAAAAGGCAAGATAGCCATTGTCATTGACGACTGGGGTTATAATCTGGACAATTTATATATTTTAGACCAGATAAAATACCCCTTTACTGCTTCTGTGTTGCCCAGGCTCGATTATTCAAAGGCAACTGCCGCAGAACTTCATAGGCGGGGAGTTCAAATCATCCTGCATTTACCTATGGAGCCGTATGAAAAATTCAGATTAGAGAAAAATACTATTATGACCTCCATGGGCGAACAGGCTATAATAAATATCATTACGCAAGATTTAGCCGATATTCATTATGCCATAGGCGTCTCCAATCACATGGGTTCAAAAGCCACAGAGGATTTAAGGACAATGAGTATTGTATTTAATGAGTTAAAAAAAAGGAACCTATTTTTTCTGGATAGCCTAGTATCTCCTAAAACAATTTGTTCTGGTTTGGCGGCTAAATTGCAGGTAGGTTTTATAAAAAGAGATATTTTTTTAGATAATAAAGAAGAACCCGGATATATAAAAGACCAAATTTATAAATTAAAGAGAAAAGCCCAGATTTATGGCCACGCCGTAGGAATAGGCCATGATCGAAAGATTACTTTAGAAGTCCTGAGAGACACAATGCCCGAGTTGGAAAAAGAAGGGTATAAACTCGTCTTTGTTTCGGAGCTAGTAAAATAATGTATGTATTAGGGATTGAGACTTCCTGTGATGAAACTGCTGCTTCAATAGTAAAGGATGGCAGGCGTATTCTTTCTAATGTAGTCAGCTCAAGCCTTAAGGAACATAAAAAATACGGCGGAGTTGTGCCTGAGATAGCTTCCCGGATGCAGCTAGAGAGTATTACTAAGGTTGTGGATTGCGCCGTAAAAGAAGCAAAGATTAAATTAAAAAATATAAATCTGGTGAGCGTGACTTGCGGCCCAGGACTTGCCGGTTCTTTATTGGTAGGCATATCCTTTGCTAAGTCCATTAGCCTTGGTTTGGGAGTTCCTTTATTAGGCCTAAACCATCTCTACAGCCACATTTATGCAAATTTCTTATGGTGTAGGAAAGTAAAAAATACTTTCCTAACCACTGAAAATCGCACCTTAGAGTTATCGCCGAAGGCGATTTTCTTGAATGCTGAGCATCTTGCGTTTCCCTTTGTAGCCTTAATCGTTTCCGGAGGGCATACAACTTTATTTTATGTAAAAGATTTTGATAAGATAGATATTTTAGGTGCAACTTGTGATGATGCCTGCGGCGAAGCATTTGACAAGGTGGCTAAAATTTTAGGATTGGGTTATCCCGGTGGGCCATTAATTGAACGTTTGGCAAGACGCGGAAATTCCAAGAACTTGAAATTCAGTTGTTCTAATACCAAAGAGCTGCTGGATTTTAGTTTCAGCGGTATAAAGACTGCAGTGTTATATTATGTAAAAAAGCATTCGATAGCCCCTGCCTTGCCGGCAGGCAGGCACAGTCAACTCGTTCGTGATGTTGCTGCTTCATTTCAGGAAACAGTTATAGATACATTAATTAAAAAATCTTTATTAGCCTGTAAGTTTAAAAAAACAAACCGGCTCGTTATAGGCGGCGGCGTGGCAGCAAACACCAGATTAAGAGAAAGATTATATAGCGAAGCGGAAAAAAAGGGCCTAAATATCTATTTTCCGCACCCAAAACTTTGCATGGATAACGCTGCGATGGTGGCGGGCCTGGGATACCAACTATTTAAAAAAGGTTATAAATCAGGCTTGGATTTGAATATAGATCTGAATTAAAGCCTGCCTACCGGCAGGCAGGGAGGGCTATCAGATGCTTAATGATTTAGAGATTTTTATACGTTTGCTTTTGGCGCTAGTCTTAAGTGGGTTTATTGGGTTAGAGCGCCAGATACACCGCCGTACAGCGGGGCTACGTACCCATATTTTAGTAGGCCTGGGTTCCTGCCTTATCATGTTGACATCACTATACATTTTTGATATATATAAAAATGAAGTTCCTTTAGATCCTGCGCGTATTGCCGCAGGTGTAATCACAGGTATCGGATTTTTAGGGGCAGGGGCAATCATCCGCGATAGAGAAGGAATAAAAGGCTTGACTACTGCTGCTAGCCTCTGGGTGGTTGCGGGTATTGGCCTGGCGACCGGATGCGGTTTTTATAAAGCAGCGCTTTTTACTACTATCTTAGCTTTGATAACTCTTTTCTTTTTAAGGTATGTAGAGAGGATGATGTTTGGCAGGGAAGAGCAAGAAAAGTGATGAGGTTCAAAGGCGGCGAAAGGAGGTATGCAATGGCGTTTAAAAAGAAATTAGAAGAAAAAATTCTCGACGTAGATGTGGCGATGCAAGGGAATCTGACTTTTAAGGACCCGCTGAATATGCGCATCAACGGTAGATTTGAGGGAAATTTGGAGACGAGGGGTAGCTTAACAATCGCATCAACAGCTGTGGTTTCTGCTGATATTACGGGTGATAATATTATTATTGACGGCAGAGTTAAAGGAAAAATAATAGCTAAGGAGAGTTTGACTCTTTTACCTGCGGCAGTTGTCGAAGGCGATATTTATCCTGCCAGATTAAATGTTGCGGAAGGCGCAATATTAGAAGGCAGGTGTTCTATGCTCCATGATTTTATGAGTGCTGAAGAATTGGTGCATTATTTAGGGGTAGACTTAAATTCTATTTTGGAATGGGCAAACTCTGGTAAAATTCCGGGTTTGAAAGAAGGAAATAATTGGAAGTTTGAGAGAAAGACTATTGATTCGTGGGTTGCTTCGGGTAAGGTGGGGAAATAGGTAAAACTTTATGGCAGAAAGACTTCTAACTGTAAGGGATGTTTCTTTAATCTTGGGTATCTCTGAAAAAGAGGTAATGGATTTGGTGGAGAGCAAGCAGTTAGATGCTTATAAGGTTGGCGGAGTATACATAAGATTTAAACAGGAACAGATAACAGAATTCAGGAAGTTATTTAAACCAGCTTCAAAAAAAACTATTGTTTTCCAGAAGTATACATTGAAAGATAGAATCAGCGATTTCTTCTATTTTAATGATTTCTATATATTATCTATCCTAATTATATTGCTGATTCTGGTTATAATATTCCAGAAGTATTAATCCGTTCTGCAGTTACCCGTACAAGAAAATCGCTTCGCGATAACTTTTAAGTGATTTTCTGATGGTTTGAGAAAGTGTTTTATACTTTCCTATACCATAAAACCTTTATAAATATATGGAGTATAAAGAAGATTTTTGTAATCTGGGGTTTGCTAACATTGATATAGACAGAAAATTACGCCGTGGTTATTCAGAAGTAATATATTGCCCGGGAAAAAGCAAGGTCCAACTTAAAAAAATCGCCCAGGAGTTAATCAAAAATAAACAGGACTTATTACTTACAAGATTAGAGAAAGATAATTTTAGTTATCTTAAAAAGTCGTTTCCCAAATTAAAATATAATACTTTAGCTAAAATAGGATATCTCGTAAAAAAAAGTGAAGCCCAGAAGAAAGGTTTAGTAGCAGTTATTTCTGCTGGCACCTCAGATATACCGGTGGCTGAAGAGGCAGTAGTAACTTTAGAGTTAATGGGTAACCGTGTGATTAAGCTTTATGATGTAGGCGTTGCCGGTTTGCATCGGCTTATGCATAATATGGATATGATAAAAAAAGCAAAGGTAATTATTGTAGTCGCAGGTATGGAAGGCGCATTAGCCAGTATTGTTAGCGGCCTGGTTAGCTGTCCGATTATTGCTGTGCCTACAAGCTGCGGTTACGGAGCTAATTTTGGCGGTTTGTCAGCGTTATTGACGATGCTCAACTGTTGTTCTGCGGGTGTAGCAGTGGTAAACATTGATAATGGTTTTGGAGCAGGGTATTTCGCCAGCCT
>JAUYDQ010000086.1 GCA_030691725.1 Candidatus Omnitrophota bacterium | reverse complement strand
CGGCAAGAAGCTTTATGCGCTCATAAATCGTAAAGGGCGTGTCGCACCCTAATGTATCGCAATAACGGATCCTATCTACGCCTGTCTCTTTGGCTGCCCGGGAAAATTCGATAAGATAATCCATCCGGCTGCGCGATGCATCCTCTGCATTTACGCCTATAGATTCCGCTCCTGATTTGCGCGCTTCTTTCACTGCCTCAATCATCTCTTTTATTACCGAGCTATGATCAAGTTTTCCCTTAAATTTATGCAGAATCATCTGGTCAGAAGTCGAAATAGATAAATTCACATGTTTTATCCCCGGCACGAGCTTAAAAGCAGTCTTCACATCATCCCTGGTTGCCCTTAACCACCCTCCTAACCGGATAGGAGAAAGCACCCCTTTCTTCGCTAACTCTAAATTTGCATTTAAGTAATTTGTCTCATGATGCGTAACGGGAAAACCAAATTCCGACTGGAATATACCCATCTCATTCAGATACAAGTTTATCATTGTCTTCTCTAACTTAGAAAGACAAATCCTGGAAGTCTGAACCCCGTCTCGATTAGTTACATCGATAATGTATATCTTGGGTTTATGGGTCATTTTTCACCTCTTTAATGAGCAGACGATTTATGGAACAAAGTGACATAAATCGTAGGACGAAGTCCGTCTGCGAATTAATCCCCCCGCTTTCTTGCGAAAGCAAGAAGGGGGGATAAGTTCGCACATATAAGTTATGTCGCTTATCTACTTAATAGCAAGCTCCATAACTTATGTGCTCACTTACCTCTTTATTATCTTTTTAAATTCTTCCTTTTTGGGCACGCCTTGCGAAGCAAATATCTCCTGATTATCCACAAGATAAGCAGACCCGAATATAATCTGCAACTCCTTATTCAGACTTATATTTTCTCTTAAAAGTTCTTTTCCTTCGTCACTACGCGCACACATACTTATTTTGTTTGTATCCAATTTATTTAAGCAATCCTGCCACCACGAAGTATTTATAAATTTCCCCCGGCAGCTAATATAATCCCAGAAATTTGCAGGATAATATTTCTGCACACAGACGCTACGCAGGTATTCTTCAACCTCAAGGTTTCCTCCCTGTGTTTCGAAATTGCCCTTAGCTTTCTCGACGGCTAAAAAGTGGACTACAGGATTAAATTCTTTTATCATATCCAATAAGGCAGGGGTATTCTTATCATATAAACTTATAAATAAATCTAATCTTCCTTTAATACTTTTTCTCTCCAGAAAATAAGCAATGCCGCTAAAATTGGGCTTTAACATATAAAAATTACCCTTTATTTCTAGATTTTCTTTTAACTTATCAAAATCCTTCTCTCGCTCTGCTTCTTTTCCCAAAAGATAAGCCGGTAGAGCCTTAATCCCAAAATCACTGATTAGTTTAGCGGCTAGGCTTTCAGGATAATATAGGTAAGAGGTAACTAAACCGGGGAATAATGTCTTTAAATACTTATCTATCCTTTCAGTATTACATACATTACAGAGTTTCGTGGTAATAATCAAAAGAGGAACCTTAGATGCTTCGCTAAATACACATTGAGATTTTAGAGTACCGGAGCCTTGGCATATACCTATCATGCCTTCCTGTTTACAATTATTATCGGAAAAACAACGCGGTAAAATAGCGAGTATACCAGGGTCATTGGTTATTTTATCGGAAAGGCGTAAATCTTCTACTTTATAATCTGCTATTTGATTATCTTTTACAGTTATTAAAGTCATCTCGCCGAGCCTGCGGCCCTGCCAGGCAGGCCTTAAGATTAAAGTGCGGCCCATTTTAGTGAAAGGTTCTTCTTTTGCCCGGCTATGACCCACAATAAGAATATCTATATCTTCGACATCCTTTATTAAATTTAAATCTTCGCTTTCACCCAAATGGCTTAAAAGTATAATGATATCTGTGTTATTTTTCTTTAATTCTGACACTGCCTGCTTAACCGCTAATCTTGGCTCTATAAATTTAAGTCCGCTTGCCTTTTGCATAGCTAAAAGACCGGTTACTCCAATTATGCCGATTTTTTTGCCGCCGACTTCCTTTATAATATAAGGCCTAAACAATGCCGGATTTCTGCTTGTGTCAGAGATATTGCAAGAGAGAAAAGCCAGATTTGTCTTCATAATATTTTCTTCCAAGAATTCTCTGCCGAAATTAAATTCATCGTCTCCGATTGCCAAGGCATCATATTGCATTAATTCCATTGCCTTAAGATTTACGAGGGCGCGCTGCATATCCAACGTAACATTCTGGGTATATTCATCCTGAAGGCCGCCGGCGAAAAACCCGCCTGAATCCAAAACCAACGTATTAGGGTTATTTTGTCTTAACTGTTTAATCAATGTGGCACGGCGTGCTACTCCTCCGTCCGGATCTATAGGGCAATTACAAGGATAAAGCATAGCATGTGTCTCACCGGTGTATAAAATTGTGATTTCCTGGGCATAACAAGTAAGAGTAAAACTAAAAGCGAAAAGCGCAAAACCAAAACTTAAAACTAAGAGTTTTAAACTTTGCACTTTAACTTTACACTTTTCGCTTTGCACTTTGTGCTTCATAGCCTTATTACTTTCACCGCTAAAATATTTTCGGTTTTCTTTACCTTATCCAGAATTTCAGCTGATACAGGGCTATCCACGTTTAATACAGTAATAGCTCTTCCGCCGGGTTTCTCACGGCCAAAGGTCATAGCTGCGATATTGATATTATGTTTACCCAGGAGTGTGCCCAGATTGCCGATAATGCCCGGCCTATCCCAGTTTTGTATCATTACCATCTCACCCATTGGTGAAACTTCCACATAATAGTCATCAATTTTTACAATGCGTGGTTGTTTATTGGCGGAGAGGGTGCCGCCGATCACTTTTGTCTCTTTGTCTGTCTTTATCTCTAATTGAATCAGGTTAACAAATTCTTCCTCTTTAGAAGTTTTTGCCTCTTTAATCTTTATGCCTCTTTCTTTGGCAAGGCTTACAGCATTAATAAAATTTACAGTCTCTTTTAATATAGGTGAAAGTACCCCCTTAACTAAAGACATAGTAAGCGGGGTTAAATCATATTGTATAATCTCGCCGCTGTAATTTATATTTAGTTCCTGAAATCTTCCTTCGACTAATTGACTAGAAAAGACTCCTAATTTCTCGGTTAAATTTATATAGGGCTCTAAGAATTTACAAACTTCTGCTTCTATACAAGGATAGTTTACGGCATTACGTATACCTTTACCTAAGAGCGCATCGCGCACAATTTCTGCGACTTCAATGGCGACATTAACCTGCGCTTCCTCAGTAGATGCGCCTAAATGGGGAGTTGTGATAAGATTATCTAATTTGAGCAGTTCGCTATCAGACGACAGCGGCTCTTTCTCAAAGACATCTAGAGCAGCTGCGGCAACTTTACCTTCTTTCATCGCATTTAATAATGCTGCCTCATCAATTATGCCGCCGCGGGCGCAATTAATTATCCGCACGCCCGTCTTCATTAGGCCGAATTCTTTAGTGGAAATCATATGTTTTGTTTCTTCGGTAAGCGGCGTATGCACAGTAATATGATCGGAACGTGTAAGTAAGTCTTCTAATTCTGCTACTTCTACGCCCAGGCTCTCTGCAACTTCACGCGATAAAAACGGGTCGTATGCCACAACCTTCATCCCGAAAGATAAGGCCCGTTTAGCTACCTCTGTACCTATTCTGCCTAATCCTACAATACCTAATGTCTTATTATAAAGTTCAACGCCCATAAATTTAGAACGTTTCCATTCTCCTTTTTTTGTGGAGGCATTGGCTTGGGGAATGTTTCTGGAGAGCGCTAAAATCATACTCATCGTGTGTTCCGCAGTAGAAATAGTATTTCCTGCAGGCGTATTCATGACTATGATACCTTTTTGTGTGGCTGCCTCTAAGTCTACATTATCTAACCCTACGCCTGCCCGACCGATTACCTTTAATTTTTGCGCTGCATCAATTATATCCTTGGTCACCTTAGTGGCACTTCTTACAATAAGTGCATCGTAATTTTTAATTTCCTCTTTTAGTATTTCGGGTTTCATTTCGGTTTTTACATCAACCTGAAATTCTTTGACGTCCTTAAGTATCTTCAGGCCTTCTTCGGATAATGGGTCACTGACTAAGATTTTCATTTTATTTACTCCTTATTATTCTAAGAATGCCTCTTCTGCGGCTTTCACGCCTCCCCCCAGTTCAAATTTATAACCCATCTGATGCAATACTTTTTCTAAACACGCAATACAGGCAATAATATCAAACTCCTCAATAAAGCCCATATGGGCGATTCTAAATACTTTGCCTTTCAATTCTGCCTGGCCCCCGGCAATGGTTACACCATAAGTATCGCGCATGGTCTTGACCATTTTTTCTCCATCTATACCTTGCGGCACCTTTACCGCTGTCACTAAATCAGAAGCGCAAGTTGGCGCAAATAAATCTA
>JAUYDQ010000127.1 GCA_030691725.1 Candidatus Omnitrophota bacterium | reverse complement strand
GACTTCCGAAGATGTTGGAGAGGGTTTAAAAAACGGTAAGTTTGGAATGGCCCGGGAAACCGCTGATTTTCTTAATAACGCTGTGAAGGAAGGGGTATCGTCGGGCCTGGGGTTGGGTTATGCTGTGGCAGAAAAAATAACCAATTCTAGACTTCGCTATAAAAATCTGAGCATTCTCTATCATGCCTATAAAAATAAAATTCCTGTCTGTGTCTATGTAGCTATCGGCGCAGATATTATTCATCAGCATCCTTCTTTTGATGCTGCCTTGGCCGGTGAAGGAAGCTTTAGAGATTTCCATTTGCTCGTAGAAAATATTTGCGCACTTAATGACGGCGGAGTAGTTTTAAATTTTGGCTCCGCAGTAATATTGCCGGAGGTATTTTTAAAGGCGCTGAATTTAGCGAGGAACTTAGGTTATAAAGTAAAGAATTTTACTAGCGCCAATTTTGATATGATTTATCATTACAGGCCTATGCAAAATGTGGTATCCAGGCCTGTCCAGGCAGGCGGGAGCGGCTATTATATTATTGGCCATCATGAGATAATGCTCCCATTATTAGCACAGGCAATAATAGAGAAGCTATGAAGAATCTCAAAAAGATAATCCATAAATTTAATAAAGCTAAAATATTGGTATTGGGAGATGTTATCCTGGATGAATACATCTTGGGTAGCGTGGAGAGAATTTCACCTGAAGCGCCGGTGCCGGTGGTCTGGGCGAATAAGCATACTTTTATTCCAGGCGGAGCAGCGAATGTAGCTAACAATATCCGTTCGCTGGACGCCGGCATATGTTTGGTAGGGGTTATCGGTAGGGATAAGAACGCAAATATTCTATTATCAGAATTAAAGAAAATAAAAATAACTACCGAAGGTATTTTCCCTGACCCCCGAAGGCATACCACGGTGAAGACCCGTATTATTGCCGGGCATCAACAGGTAGTCAGGGTAGACTGGGAACACACGGATTCCCTGCCGCAAAAAATAAACCAGAGAATTATTAAATTCGTAAAAACAAATATTGATGATTTCGACGCTATTATTATTGAGGATTATGGCAAGGGTGTGGTAAATATGCAATTACTCCAAGACCTTATTGCGCTTTCGCGCTCTCATAAAAAAATAATCGCTGTCGACCCCAAGGAGGAGCACTTTCAGTACTATCGAGGAGTTACTTCTATCACCCCTAACCGCAAAGAATTAGAAAATGCAATCAGGAATTTGCGGATTAAAGATACCACAAATAGATTTAAATTTAATACGGATAAATTATTTACGGATAAAGAAGTAGAGTTAGCAGCGGGAGAGATTTTAAAATATTTGGATTTGCAGTCACTTCTGGTTACTTTAGGCGAGCAGGGTATGCGGTTGTTTGAGAAAAACGGCCGTATTACGCATATACCTACAGTGGCTCAGGAAGTCTTTGATGTTTCAGGCGCAGGGGATACCGTAATAGCTACTTTTACCTTGGCGCTTTCTTGCGGTGCTTCTAAGCTAGAGGCAGCGCACATCGCTAACTTCGCTGCAGGTATCGTAGTGGGTAAATTAGGCACAGCAGTTACGACTAGAAAAGAGTTATTAGAGAGGATAAGGTAAGACAAATGGACGTTATCGGAATAATTCCTGCAAGATATTCTTCAACCAGGTTTCAGGGTAAGGTCTTAGCAGATATATTAGGTAAACCCATGATTCAGCATGTTTGGGAGCGGGCAAAACAGGCCTTGCTTTTAGAGGATTTAATTATCGCCTGCGATGATGAAAGGGTAGCTAGGGTAGCAGAAGATTTTGGTGCGAAAGTTGTCATGACTGCTAAGGCTCACGTATCAGGCACGGATAGAATCATTGAAGTGGTCAACCCCATAGATGTGAGAATAATAATTAATATTCAGGCAGATGAGCCATTAGTCCATCCTCAGATGATTAATTCTGTTGCGCAGGCGCTGCTCGATGATAATAAAGTTTCAATGGCTACGATAATGAAGCAGATAGATAATGCGGATGACCTGGATGACCCCAATGTGGTTAAGGTTGTGATTGATAAGAATAATTTTGCTCTCTATTTTTCACGTTCGCCCATTCCTTGCCATGCTAAGGAATCAGAAATAAAGCTGCCAATTTATTTTAAGCATATAGGCTTATACGGTTATACTAAGGATTTTCTTTTTATTTATAAGAATTTACCGGTTTCTTATTTGGAAAGAGTGGAACGCCTGGAACAGCTTAGGGTTTTAGAAGAAGGTTTCCGTATAAAGGCCATTGAGACAAAATATGATACTATAAGCGTAGATACGCCTGAAGATTTAGAAAAAGTAAAACTTTGCCTTCGAGAGGAAAAAATATAGTGCGCCAGATTAAGGTACAGGATATCAAGATAGGCGATAAGGACCGTTTGGTTTTAATTGCCGGGCCATGCGTTATTGAATCGGAGGCACTTTGTTTAGATACAGCCAGAAAAATAAAAGATATTGCGCTGGAATTAGATATTCCATTTATATTTAAAGCTAGTTTTGATAAAGCGAATAGATTATCCATAGATTCTTATCGCGGGCCGGGTTTAAAAAGGGGCCTTGAGATTCTTGGTAAAGTAAAACAAAAGATAAAAGTTCCTGTATTAAGTGACATACATTGTCAGAAAGAAATTAAAGAAGCTGCAAAGATTCTGGATATAATCCAAATCCCCGCCTTTTTATGCCGTCAGACCGATATTGTGGTAGCTGTAGCTAAAACAGGTAAAGTAATAAATATTAAGAAAGGCCAATTTTTAGCGCCCTGGGATATTTTACCTATAATTAAGAAGATCGAATCTACGGGTAACAGATCTATTTTGATTACCGAACGCGGTGCCTGTTTTGGTTATAATAATTTAGTCTCTGATTTTAGAAGTATAGCTATTATGCGGCAATTCGGTTATCCGGTTATTTACGATGCCACGCATAGTGTTCAGCTGCCGGGCGGCAAGGGCGGCTCTTCTGGCGGGCAACGGGAATTTGTTGCCGGCCTTTCCCGCGCTGCAACTGCCTTTGGTTGTGACGGTTTATTTTTAGAAGTGCACGCTGATCCGGATAATGCGCTTTGCGACGGACCGAATATGATTGATTTAAAAGAATTACAAAAAATCCTGAAACAGATTAAAAAAATAGAGGCTGCATTATGACAATAAATATCCTTAAGCGCGCCAGAGAAGTTTTAGATATCGAAGCAGAAGCAATTATAACTCTGAAGTCACGCCTGGGTAATAGTTTTAAAGAAGCCGTAAATTTGATATTAAAAACCGAGGGCAGGGTAGTGGTCAGCGGTATGGGCAAAACCGGTATCATTGCGCAAAAACTCTCTGCTACTCTATCTTCCACTGGCACACCCAGTTTATTTTTGCATTTATCTGAGGCAGCACACGGAGATTTAGGAAGAGTCACCTGTGATGATACGGTAATTATCATTTCTAATAGCGGTTCAACCGAAGAGATAAAACAGTTAATGCCTTTCTTAAAAAAAATTGGGGCAAAGATTATTGCATTAACCGGCAAAACCAAGTCTATTTTGGCTAAATATAGCGATGTGGTTTTGGATGTTTCTGTAAAAAAAGAAGCTTGTCCTTTGGGATTGGCCCCTACTGCTTCGACGACCGCGACTTTGGCAATGGCAGATGCCTTGGCAGTTTGCCTTCTTGAGCTAAAGGGCTTCAAAGAGAAAGATTTTGCTTTTTACCATCCGGGTGGGATGTTGGGCAAACAACTCCTTTTAAAAGTAGAGGATATAATGCGTACAGGCAAAACCAACCCCGTGGTTAATGAAGAAAGGACTGTTTCTAGTGTCTTGCTTAAGATTACCCAAGCGCGTGCGGGTGCCGCTACGATTGTAGATAAAAAAGGCAAATTAGTAGGTATCTTTACTGACGGAGATTTACGCCGGCATTTAGGAACGGATAAAAATTTACCTAAACTAAAAATTAAAGAAATAATGACCAGAAATCCCTTAGCGATTACCGCGGATAAATTAGCCGCAGAGGCTATGCATATCCTGCAGGAAAAGAAGATTGATGAGATGCCGGTAGTAGATAAGAACCATCGGCCAATCGGGCTTTTGGATGTGCAGGATTTGTTGAAAGCCGGTCTTGTTTAAGAAGTGAAGAGTTTGGGAGCGTGCATTAGAA
>JAUYDQ010000069.1 GCA_030691725.1 Candidatus Omnitrophota bacterium | reverse complement strand
TCTAAACCGTTCTTTTTCACAGCTTTTCAGGTTGAGTTAGCGGTATAGTCTTTCTTGATGCACCGCCCGCTTGGGCGGCGCATTAGTTCATTGAATTTTAAAGAACGAAAAAAGAACATTGTAAAGCTGAAACAAAAGGCCAGCCGAAAGTCCGAATACAAACTATTTTATTAATCATTTCTAATCAATCAGTTATGGTTTACAAAGGTGACTCTTTGGGGAACGTCCCCATAAAGATTAACCCCGCATCTTAGTAGTGAAGGTGCGGGGTTAATTTATAACCTTCTTGAAAACTACATTATTTTTTTGACTTCAGATTGTCAATCAGGTCGGAAAGAAACCTTGCAGCAATGTCTTTACATCCCAGGCCAAATGCTAAAGCCGCACCCAAACCCAAAGAGGCTAACACTATACTTATAGTCAACTCGATTACCTTAGCAGCGATGCCAAGTTGTTCCAAGGATATGGCTACAGCAAAAATAACTACCACAACCTCGACAACCTTGCCTAAAAGTTTGGCTTGAGACACACCCGCATTATTAGCTGCAGTTTTAACAATATTGCTTAATAGTGTGGCCACAAACATACCCAATATCAAAATGAATACCGCGGCAATGATATTAGGTACATAAAGGACTATCCTGTTCAGGAGATCTGCAGCAACTGTAAGCCCTATGGCATTGATAGCAACTACAAAAGTAATCAAAAGCGCTAACCAATAACATATTACTCCGATTAGCTCAGAAAGAGAATAGCTCATACCCCCTTTTGCCAATATGCTGTCCAAAGCAATGCGGTCGGATAGCTGGTCAAGTTTTACTGCCCTTAAGAACCTTGTGACCAGTGTTTTGATGATTTTGGCAATAATCCAGCCGATGATAAGAATAATAACCATCAAAAGCACATTGACTAAGAATTGGCTAATCTGAGAAAGCACTGTCTTGGCTGGCTCTAATAATACTACCTGCCAATTACTCATCTTTCACCTCCTTTGGTTTTCTAGTTTATTTTTTATAACTTTATCATAATTATTGAGTTATGTCAAGAAAAAATTGCTAAAAGTTAAGGGTCATACCATCATAAGCAGCCACGACTTCAATACCTAATCTTTCGGATAATTCAAGTGCCTGAATCTGGGGTTTTGCCCTTAACATGGTCATACCAAAGTGAGTAAGTATTGCCTTTTTGGGCTGGATATCTCTTACCAAATTTTCGGCCTCTGGAAGGCAAAGATGGTCTACTTCTGGCCTGGGTTCAAAGAAGACAACGCATATAATTAATATATCTGTTTTATAAAAATTTATGAGTTCATTAAAATATTTAGTATCAGTAAGTATTGATACGCTCGTATTTTTAATGTTAAACTTTAAACCAAAAGTTAACACAGGGTGAATGTGCCTCATAGAGGTCTGGAATTCAAAATTATCTACATTATATGTTTTATTGGCTTCTAATATCTCTATTTTCTCCACTAAGCCTCTTGCGTGTTTTAATACCACAGGATCTTCGTTTATGGCATCTTCCGGACAAAACAGTATCCCTCTTTTTTTAAAACCGCCCTCGGTCATTGCCTCAATCATCACATTAATATCATTAGCATGGTCAAGATGGCGATGGGTAAGTATAACAGCGTCTAATTTGGCAGGGTCCAATTTAGGCCTACTGGCTGCACAACGCACGATGCTGCCCGGTCCGGGGTCAATCAATACGTTTGTGCCTTTATGAGAAACCCAAAGCCCGCCTGAAGCGCGCAGTTGCTTTATCATTACAAAGCGCGCGCCGGCTGTGCCAAGGAATTTTATAAAATCTCCTTGCCTTTCTTTTCTTGCTACTCTGGGCATGCTTTATTACCACTTACTAGTTACCAGTTACTAGCTTACTAGTTACTAAACTATTTTAGCCATATCGCTTTTAATTCCTGATTTATCTTACTGATCTGGCTATAATTCAGCTCTGGTTTTATCAGGTCTTCTTTTTTTCTTTGCGGCTTTACCTGAGGATTAATAAATTCTTCTACGCCAATTGAACGGGCGCCAATGGATTTTACGAAGAATCTTATCTCTCTATCATCAGAAATTACCACAATGTTTTTAGGGTTCTTTGAGGCCTGAACCAATCTTTTTATCCTTGCATCTGCTGTTTCTTCTTTAGAAAATACAACATCAATATCAGTCTCGTCTAATTTCTGCGCTGCTACCTTAGGATAACCATCAAAAACTACAGTGATTTTGCTCTTGGAGTTTCTCTCTAATCTTCGGTTCTTTAGAAATTCCAGGAGAGCCCTCTGGGGGTCTTTTATTTTCTTACGGATGGGGCCGAACTGGATGTGGTTTATTATATTGTATGCGTCGATGATGTATAGTAAGGACATAAATAAGGCCTCCTATGCCTGCGTATATGAAAATAAAGAGTGTATTTAAAATGGCCATAGCAACAGCGGCATTGTCAACGACACCTGCTTGAACAAAAAATACTTTGGTTATGTTTTCCCTTAATCCTAAGCCACCTATGGATATAGGTAATAAGGTAGTGGCGCCTATAATAGGTAAATATATAAAGAAATAAATGATATTTATTTTTATGCCTAAAGATAAGGCGGTAATATAAAAAGTTAAGGGACCGATAACCTGTATTAGAACAGACAATATCAGGTTAATCACAATTATCTTTTTATGGTGCCTAAAAATATGAATCTCCTGGTGCAGATTCCTTATGGTTTCCCTGATTTTACCTGACCGAGGAGAATGCAAGAGTTGATTTATTTTGGAATATATGAATCCATTAAAAAACACTAATAAAATAGCGATTAATATCCCCGTGATGATGGCTATAGATAATAAAACGCTTTTATGGTGGATTAACTTCCAACCAAATAGCAATGATAATAAGGCAACGATTACCAACCCTATGTATCCACTCAACCTGTCCAATAATACAGTAGCTACCACTTCTCTGGGTCTTTTTGTGTGCGTAGCTAAATCTATGCTACGCACCAGATCCCCTCCGATACTGGAAGGTAGCAAAGCATTAAAAAACACGCCTCCAGAAAATGAAATAATTACTCTCTTCAAACTAAGATGAATCTTAGCACCTTTTAATAACATCTGCCAGCGAAAAAGACAGAGAATATAGGCAGAGGAATAAATAACTAGGGCAAGAAATAAAAGACCCTTATCCGCATTCTTTATGCTTTTTAACACTTCCTGCGTATCTACGTGCTGAAATTTAAATAAAAAGAATAATAAAATAATGCTTATGCTGATTCTTAATAATAAGGGTAGGATTTTCTTAAAGATTTTCATTGTTCACTCTTTGAGTTCTCTACCGGTTAATCTTTTATAAGCTTCCAGATATTTTTGCGTCGTTTTGTTAATAATTTGTTCGGGCAGTTCTGGTGCCGGAGGTGTTTTATCCCAGCCTAAACTCTCTAAATAATCGCGGACAAATTGCTTATCAAAACTGGGCTGAGACTTGCCTCGC
>JAUYDQ010000111.1 GCA_030691725.1 Candidatus Omnitrophota bacterium | reverse complement strand
GCGGTCATCATAGCCTAAAATATGCAATACCCCGTGGATTACGTATAAATATAACTCGAAATACGGGCTAGTTCCAAATGCATCGGCATTGTCAATAGCCCTATCCGTTGATATGACTATATCTGCAAATATCTCATCTTTGCACTTCGGCTCGGCAACATCAAAAGTAATAACAGCAGTGGGGTTATTTTTACCAAGATATTTCAAATTAAGCTTGTTAATTCTCTGGTCATTTACAAAACAAACGGTTATTTCGCCTGATTTTTTTATGCCTTCTTGTGATAATATTTTAAGAACTATTTTTGTTATCCTTTTCGGATTGACGGGAATTTTCTTTTGCAGATTTCTTACAGCTATTTTCACTCTGACTCACTTCGAAGTTTCAGGATAGGTTATACGTGTATGGTATATACCGCTTAGGATGCGAATAAATACAGCGGAAATCTTTTCAAGATCCTTGAGAGTTAAATCGCACTCATCAAGCTGTCTATCGATGAATTTATTGTTAATAATCTTGTGCACTACGTCTTCGATATTAGTAGGGCTGGATTCTTTTAAGGCCCTGGTCGCAGCTTCCACTGAATCTGCTAATAGCATTATGGCGGTTTCCTTTGTATTCGGCTTTGGGCCCGGATAGCGAAAACCCTCTTCTCTTACCTCCTGGTCTTCCTCTAAGGCCTCAAGGGCGCGGCGATAAAAATAGTAAACCAGGCTCGTTCCGTGGTGGCGTTGGATAAAATCTATTAAACGGGGATTAAGCTTATATTTTTTGGCTAGCTCCAAACCCTCATTGACATGGTTTATAATTACGAGCTTACTCATAGTAGGAGATAAAGTGTCGTGTTTGCTGTTTTTTATATCCTGGTTTTCGCTAAAATACTCCGGTTTTTCCAATTTACCAATATCGTGGTAATACGCTCCAACTCTGGCTAATAGCGCATTAGCTCCTACTGCTGTGCACGCAGCCTCAGATAGATTGCCCACCACCAGGCTATGATGATATGTCCCCGGTGCCTCCATGACCAGCCGCTGCAAAAGCGGTTGGCCAAAATCAGTCAATTCTAATAAACTTATATTGGTTACGGTTTTAAAAAGATATTCAAAAATAGGCAGGATTCCTATTGCAATTACGCTGGATACAATGCCATTAAGCATAAACATCAAATAACGCTGCGGATATCCAATCCTGAAATGGTCAATAAAAAACAGGGATATGGCCTGCACCAGGCCCACAATGAAACCAGCGCGGATAATCGTTACCCGCTTACGGGCGCCCCGCACAAGAATAATTGATGAGATTCCGCTGATTAAGAATAATAATCCGGCATCAATATCGCCGACAAGATAGGTAATGCTGATTGATGAGGCAAGGGTAATTAATAAAGACAAGCCTATTTCTTCAAATAGTATTGCCGATAACATAGGTATAACAGTAAAGGGAATGTAGAATATCGGCAAGCCCTCTTGAATAATAAAATAACTTATGGCAAAGATTATTACAAAAAGCAATGATAGATTAAGCAGGCTGTAATTCCTCGAAAAAAGTTTAAGATAGGTGAATATACAAACAAGCAATAAAGGAATAATAAAATTTATTCCTAAGAGATAACTAATAACGAAAACTAAAGCCGTTCCAAAAAGCAATCCTACGCCAGCCTGCCTCAAGCGGCCGGATTCCAAGATGAATCTCGGTTTATTTACTGCGTGTAGCTTTGTCATAAGCTTCTATAATCCTCTGGACAAGTGCATGCCTGACTACATCAACACCGGTAAAATAAATAAACTTAATGTCGCCGATCTCCTTTAATATATCCTGCGCCTGAAGCAATCCTATGGGTTTACCATCGGGTAAGTCGCTTTGCGTGATATCCC
>JAUYDQ010000094.1 GCA_030691725.1 Candidatus Omnitrophota bacterium | reverse complement strand
ATCAGTTACGGCGGTTCTTCTTTTGTTTTTGATCTGATCAGTGTGGGTATACTAATGAACGTTGCAAGGACTGGAGAATACCCGTGAAGGTCTTAGCCATTACCGGCTCAAGCGGCGGCCATATCTTTCCTGCACTGGGATTTTTAGACACATTAAAAAATAAACACAAAAATATAGCTGTGTTTTTAGTTCTACCCAAGAAAAGCATAACCAATCCGGTAGAAAATCTTGAGTATAAATTTAATTATATTTCCGTATCACCTATTAAGCTCAGCTTTGATTTTAAAAATTTTACTGCTATATTAAGGTTTTTCAGAGGGTCTCTGGAAAGTATTGTTATACTGTTGACATTCAGGCCTGATGTCGTAGTCGGGTTTGGCAGCCTGGTTTGTATCCCGATGATTTTATTTGCCTGGCTCTTGGGGATGAAGACGTTAATCCATGAACAAAACGTAATCCCTGGCCGGGCTAACAGGTTCTTGGCAAAATTTACGGATAGAATAGCTATTTCTTTTGCGCAAACCCGCGATTATTTAAAAGATTATAAAAGAAAGGTAGTCCTTACGGGTAATCCGATACGTAAGGAACTAAAACGGATAGATAAAAATAAGGCTTTAGATTTCTTTGGGTTTAATAGTGATAAATTTACAATACTGGTAATGGGAGGGAGCCAAGGCAGTCACAGAATTAATTTTGGGTTCTTAAGAGCCGTATCCGCAATACCGGATAAGTCCAGATTTCAGGTTATTCATCTTGCAGGAATTGGAGACTATGCTTTATTGAAGAATAGTTACAAGGGTTTGAATATCAATTCCCGCTTATTCAATTTTTTAGAATCTATGCAATATGCATATAGCGCTTGCGACTTGGTTGTATCCCGTGCCGGAGCAACTACGATTGCTGAGATAATATTTTTTGGGCTTGCGGCAATAATTATTCCTTATCCTTTTGCTTACAGGCATCAGATAGCCAATGCCAAAGTTTTACAAACAATAGGCTCGGGCATTATAATTCAAGATAACGAATTAGACAGTGATATATTGAGCAAGAATATTGAGAATCTTATAAATAATCCCGAAAGAATTAAAGCCATGCGTTCCTATTACGATAATGTATCTCGGCTCAATGCAAATGATTTGCTGGCTGATGCCGTATTATCTTTAAGTTAAGAGAAAGCAATAAGTTACGTCTATCCTTTCAGAAATATTCAGGAGCTGGATCAGGACTGGCAGCGGTATTTGAAGCATGAATAGACATTATCATTTAATCGGTATAGGCGGTATTGGGATGAGCGGGATTGCCCAGCTACTTTTACGTCAAGGTTTCAAAGTAAGCGGTTCGGATTTAAAGGAAAATAAAATCACAGAAGAACTTAAGAAATTAGGAGCAGATATACTTATTGGGCACAACCCTTTAAACATTAAAGGTGCGGATTTGGTTGTTTATTCCTCTGCAATAGGAGAAGATAATCCTGAGGTCAGAGAAGCTAAAAGGCAGGGTACGCCTTTGATAAAGAGAGCAGAGGCTTTGGCTCGTCTTATGAAAGACCAGACTGTCATTACAGTTACGGGCAGTCACGGCAAGACCACGACTGCTTCTTTGATATCTTATCTCCTGTTAGAAGCTGGACTTTGTCCTACAGTAGCAGTGGGAGGTGTTTTAAGAAATATAGATACCAATGCCTGTTTAGGAGACGGTCAGTTTTTTGTCGCAGAAGCAGATGAATCTGACGGTTCTTTTTTATATTACCGGCCTAAATATTCTATAATCACGAATATAGATTATGAGCACCTTGATTACTATAAAAATTTTAGAGATGAAATCGCAACTTTTAGCGAATTCATAAATAACACGCAGGATAATGGCTGCGTGTTCGCCTCAAGCGATGATATAAATCTAAAAGGCCTATTCAAAAATTATAAGAATAAATATGTACTCTTTGGCTTGGAAGCCGGTGCACACATATATCCTAAGAATATCCGGATAAAAGGCCTCTCTTCAGAATTCGATTGTTTTTATAAAAATACATTTATAGACAGGTTTTATCTGGCATTAGGAGGCCGGCACAATATTTCTAATGCCCTCTCGGTTATTGCCTTGGGGCTAGAATTGGGAATAGATTTAAAATTTATAAAAGATACGCTCAAGCATTATAAGGGTGCTAAGAGACGGCTGGAAATTAAATTTGAAAATAAGGATTATTTGTTGATTGACGATTATGCGCATCATCCTACAGAGATAAAAGCAACGCTTTCTGCGTTAAAGAACTTAAAATTTAACAGGCTTATTGCCGTATTTCAGCCGCACCGTTATACACGCACAAAATTACTTTCCGAAGAATTTGGTAAGAGTTTTGATTTAGCCGATTATATTATCGTGACAGATATATACCCTGCAGGTGAACAGCCTTTAGAAGGAGTGAGTGGCAGGCTTATATATGATAAAATAAAAGAGCGCTTACCGGATAAACAAATATATTTTTTGCCCAAGGAAGAAATAGCAACGCATATTTTAAAAATTATAAAGCCGCAGGATCTTTTGGTTACTCTGGGTGCGGGTGACATTGTAAAAATTTGCGATGAATTGGTGGAGAAATTTAAAGGGAAAATTTAGGTTAGCAGAACCGCTAAAGAATCACACGACTTTTAAAATTGGCGGTCCGGCTAAATTTTTTCTAGAACCCAAAGACCCAAATGATTTAAAATTATTACTTAATTTAGTAAAAAGATATAATTTGCCCATTTTTCTAATCGGCAGAGGTAGCAATCTTTTAATCAGTGATAAAGGAATAAATGGCGTGGTCTTACGATTAAATGCGCCTTGGTTTAATAAATTATCTTATAAAGATAATTATCTTAATGTAGGCAGTGGTGTTTCACTTAGCAAACTTGTTCTGTTTGCCAAAGATCACAACTTATCAGGTGCAGAATTTTTAGCAGGAATCCCTGGCACAGTAGGCGGGGCTGTTGCAATGAATGCAGGAATAGCTAAAGATAACCGTAGTATCCAAGACCTGGTAGAGAATGTTACGGTTATGGATTACAGCGGCAACATTAAGGTTTTAAATAAAAAAGATATAAGATTTCGTTACCGGACATCGAGCCTTTCAAGATACATCATTTTAAGTGTACTTATAAAATTGAAGAGGAAGAACAGAGAGCAAATCAGAGATAAAATAAAGGCGTATCTTAAATATCGTAAACTCACTCAGGATTTATCTAAACCATCAGCCGGCTGTATCTTTAGGAACCCGACAGGACATTCTGCAGGCAGGTTGATAGATTTATGCGGTTTAAAAGGTAAAAGGATTGGAGATGCCGGCGTATCTTTGAAACACGCTAACTTTATATTAAATCTAGGGAAAGGCAGTGCTAGGGATGTTTGTAAATTAATGGACCTAATAAGAGAGAAAGTAAAAAATAAATTCAATATAAATTTAATCCCAGAAGTAAAAATATGGCAAAATTAGATTTTGGTAAGATCGGTGTTCTCATGGGTGGGCCATCTACAGAAAGAGAGATTTCGCTGGAATCTGGAAAAACAGTATACGAAAGTTTAAAACAGGTGGGCTTTGAGGTAGTTGCTATTGACATAAAAACAGATGGAATAGAGGAGAATATACGCTTAATAGGATCCCATAAAATAGATCTCGCTTTCATCGCTCTGCACGGCCGCTTTGGCGAAGATGGACAAGTACAAGAGCTTCTGGATTCGTTGGGGATTCCTTATACAGGTTCAGGTGCTGTGGCTAGTAGACTTGCGATGGATAAGATTGCCTCACGTAAAATATTTGAGGCATCTGGTTTGCATGTCCCAAGGTACAAAGCAGAAGATAAACTTTCTTACAAGGCAAATTGGAAACCCCATCACAATGATTTTGTTCTACCTTTGGTGGTAAAGCCTGCTACGCATGGTTCAAGTATCGGCTTATCTATTGTTGATAGAGAAGAATATCTGGATAAGTCAGTGGATTTGGCTTTCAGTTTTGATGAAAGAATAATTATCGAGGAATATATAAAGGGTAGGGAAGTAACCGTGGGCGTATTAGATGAAAAGGCTTTGCCTGTAATAGAGATAATTCCTAAAAAAAGATTTTTTGATTACGAAGCTAAATATCAGGCAGGGCTGACAGACTATGTGGTGCCTGCCGAATTAAAAGATGAAATCGCCCAAAATATACAGGAGGCTGCTTTATCGGCTCATAAACTGTTAGGTTGTTATGGCTGCTCCAGAGTTGATATGATTTTAAGTAACGATGATATACCATTTGTTTTAGAAGTAAATACCATCCCGGGGCTTACCGCGACCAGTCTCTTGCCCAAAGCTGCAAAGGTGGTGGGAATAGATTTTCCTCAGTTGTGTATTAGATTAATCGGACTCGCATATGACAAAACACAAAATAAACCTGCCGATTAAATCAGCAATCCTGTCAATAGCAATTATTATTGTGCTGGTTCTTATTTTAGGATATATTAGAACGTCCTTAAGGAATTTAGATTATTTTAAGATAAAGGATATCGCTGTTAACGAGCCGCAAGAAGCGTTTGATTTTTCGTATCTTTCAGGCCGAAATATATTTAATATTGACTTAAAGAAAGAATCGAGGTATATATCAGACCTGTACCCTGTTTATAAAAATATTAGGTTATTCAGGATTTTGCCTAATCGTTTATTTATAAGTTTCACAGACCGCAAGGCTCTTGCCTATGTAAAGTTGTATCGCTACTTTTGCGTAGACAGAGAAGGGGTATTGTTTGATATGCCGCAAGGCCGCGAAGCTGGAGACCTGCCGGTTATTATAGGTTTGGAAAGAAAGATTCCGGGGCCAAGTCCGGGCAAGCAGTATAATAGCAAAGAATTAATTGCCGCTTTGAATATAATCAAGGAATCAGAAACAAATAATTTGTTAAAAAAATATAAAATCGAGAGGATTGATGTATTAAATCTTTCCGGCATATCATGTTTTATTCGCCTCTTAGGTTATTCGAAGGGGCAAGCCGCAGCCGATTTTAAAGCCGTAGAGGTAAAAATCGGAGCAGATGATATAGGCGATAAGATTAGAATTCTCGCAGGGCTATTCGCCCAGATGGGCGAAGATATAAACAATATAAAATATATTGATTTAAGGTTTAAGGAGCCGGTTGTAAAGTTTAAAAATGCTACGTAATTATATCTGCGCATTAGATATCAGTTCCAGCAAAGTGTCTGCAGTGGTTGCAGAAATCAAAAAAAAGCACATCACTAATATCTTTTTTGAAACTCAAGCCCCAACAAAAGGCATAAAGAAGGGAGCAATTGTAGATTCTACAGATTTAACCGGATCTATCGGGCGTACTTTAAAGAACTTAAAAACAAAATCCGGTATAAATATTAAATTTATTTATACCAATGTATCAGGCATTGATATAGTTACCAAACACAGCCGAGCAATTATACCGCTTGCTGAGCGGGGTAATAAAGTTATAACTCTTTCGGATATACAAGAGGCAAACGAACAGGCGCGTATATTGGGTTCAAGCCTGGAGGAAGAAATAATCCATAGAATAGCCCAAAATTACGCCATAGATTCCAATAGTAATATATTGAATCCTCTTGGTTTATATAGCCACAGACTTGAAG
This sequence comes from Candidatus Omnitrophota bacterium, assembly GCA_030691725.1. Taxonomy (GTDB): domain Bacteria; phylum Omnitrophota; class Gorgyraeia; order Gygaellales; family Profunditerraquicolaceae; genus UBA1562. The sequence goes on along the minus strand of JAUYDQ010000094.1, from coordinate 3,299 downwards.
TAGATTTATATCTGATCTCGGCTAAATTGTCTTTTATACAGGGCCTTAGCCGGGCAGTGAATCAAGCAGGATATGAAATAAAAGACCTCTTTCTTTCCGGCTTAGCAACGAGTCAGGCGGTATTTAACAAAGAACTTAAAAAGGGCGTAACGATACTCTGTGATATAGGTTCGGATATAACAGAGTTGTTATTATTTAGAGACGGTATACTTAAAGATGTCGAGATTTTGCATGTCGGCGGCAATGATTTAACTCTGCAACTTGAAGGGAAATTAAAGATATCCTTTGATCTGGCAGAAGATGTTAAGGTATCATGGGGCAGCGTAGGCGATTACAATCAGATGAACGGCGGTAAGGAAATTTTATTAAAACAAAATAATAATTACAAGCCGATAAGCCAGCGGCTGGTTTCAGAAATATTAACCCCCAAGACAAAGTTAATCTGCCAGACTATAAAAGACAGCTTAGGCAAGATTGTACCTTGTGATGAAGTAGATAATTTTATGACCACAGGAAGAACCGTATTACTGGAAGGATTTCTGGAAATGCTTGAGAACAGCCTGGGTATTTCCGTAAAGTTAGGCAGGATCACTAATCCGAATATAATTTCCTGGGTTAATAAAGACAATAGTATCTCAGGCCAGAGATATTTAACTTATGTTACTTCTTTAGGCATTATCTGTCAGGCGCTATACCAACCTCAACCCCAGAACATATCTGCTTATCAGCCCACCCGTAATCCCATTCTTAATACTGTAAATAAGCTTAAAGAGCTATACCAGGAATACTTTTAATTGACCCGGCAGTTTTCCGGTGTATAATATTATTTCATTGTAGATAGCGCGCAGGTTCTTTTTTTATGGTGTAGGAAAGTATAAAGCACTTTCCTAACCACTGAAAATCACTTAAAAGTTATCGCGAAGCGATTTTCTTGAGAGATGATTAAAGAAAATGTCTCTAGGATAAGACAACAAATTCTTAAGGTTTGCTCTAAAATTAACCAAGACCCCGGCAAAATAACTATTATCGCTGTCAGCAAAGGTAGGGGCGCTGAAGAGATAAAAGAGGCAATTGCAGCAGGTATAACCGATATCGGTGAAAACAAAGTTCAAGAAGCCCTTGCCAAACATAAGGAACTATCGACTATCGACTATAGACTATCGACTGTTAAGTGGCATATGGTCGGTCACTTACAGACTAATAAAGTCAAAGACGCGGTAAAAATCTTTGATTTGATTCAATCTGTGGATAGCGTAAGACTTGCAGAAGAAATCGACAAACAGGCGGATAAAATAAATAAAATTCAGGATATTCTGATTGAAATAAAGACATCTCCTGAAGAGAGCAAGTTCGGGTTAAAAGCCGATGAAGCAATTGAAGTTATAGAAGATATTGTTAAACTCAAAAATATAAATATAAAAGGCTTAATGACTATTGCTCCTCTTGTAGATAATCCTGAAAAAACCCGGCCATATTTTAGGTTATTAAGAGAATTAAGAGATAGAGTTAACGAGTTACGAGTTTTATCTATGGGTATGACCGAGGATTTCCAAATTGCTATTGAGGAAGGCTCTAATATGATAAGGTTGGGAAGAGCAATATTTGAATAACAAAACAAGCACAGCCAGTAGGGTCTGTCCCCGAAGGGGACTGTCCCACGACAAGATAAGCTTTATATGGGAGATACGCAAAAAACAATAGGAATAATTGGTTTTGGTAATATGGGTTCGGCAATTGCCGAGCGAATTAAAACGAAATATCAGGTTTTTGTTTTTGATAAAGATGAGACTAAGACTAAAAATATCAAAGGCATAAAACTTGCGGATAATAGCGAAGATTTAGTAAATAAAGTTGATACTGTGATATTAGCAGTAAAGCCTCAGGATTTTGATATTATTTTGAACGAAATTAAGGGTCGCGTAAAAGATAAGTTAGTTATTTCCATTGCTGCAGGGATAAATACAGGGTATATTCAGAAAATCTTAGGCAATGTTAGAATTATCAGGGTAATGCCTAATTTACTGGCTAAAATAGGTGAATCATTAACCTTTCTTTATAAGGGCTTAGTTGCTACTAAGGAAGATGTTGATTTTGCTAAAACCCTGTTTGACCATTTAGGAAAGACTTGGTTGATAGAAGAAAACATGATGAACGCAGCTACGGCAGTCTCAGGTACCGGTCCGGCATGCTGTTGTGACTTTATGGATTCCCGGAATCTGGATTATCACCATATCCCTGCGGCACAAAAGAAAGAGTTGATAAGTGATTTAAGCAATGCAGCCGAGGCTGTAGGTTTTAACCAGGGAAATGCCAAGATTTTGGCTACACTTGTTGTGAACGGTGTCATTGATTTATTCGACAAGACAAATCTTACCCCTTTAGAACTAAGAAAACAAATTACCTCTAGAGGTGGTACTACAGAAGCTGCCCTGGAGGTTTTACATCGGGGAGGTAGCATGACAGAGGCACTTAAAGCAGCGGTTAAGCGCGCAAGAGAGTTATCAGGGAGGTAATATGTCACGCATTGGAATTATTGGTGGCAGTGGTTTATATAAAATAGAAGGCATTAAAAATGTAAAGGAAGTCCAGGCCCGCACGCCATTTGGAGCGCCTTCCGGCAAGCTTGTTGTCGGCAATCTTGAAGGCAAAGAAGTTGTCTTTGTGCCGCGCCATGACGTGGGCCACCGTATCTCTCCCAGTTACATAAATTACCGCGCTAATATCTATGCCATGAAAAAACTGGGAGTAGAACACATTATTTCGGTGACTGCCTGCGGAAGCCTTAAGGAGGAGTTTAAGCCTTTGGATTTTTTAGCCGTAGACCAGTTTGTGGATAAAACCAATTATGCCCGGGAGATGAGCTTTTTTACCGAAGGTATAGTAGCCCACATTGAATTTGCGCATCCGGTTTGCGAGGAATTGCGCAGGGTGGTATACGAAGCAGGGAGAAGCTTAAATTTAAGGATACATAATGGTGGACCTTACATAAATATGGAAGGCCCGGCATTTTCTACTCTTGCGGAATCATACCTCTACCGCAGCTGGGGTATGGACGTTATCGGGATGACCAATTTTGCCGAGGCAAAACTCGCCCGGGAAGCAGAAATCTGTTATGCCACTTTAGCCGCAGTTACGGATTATGACTGCTGGCATCCGCAGCATGAAAGCGTGACTATTGATATGATCATCCAGAATCTACACAAGAATGTGGCAAATGCAAAACGTTTACTCTCCGCAGCAATTAAAAACATTGAGCCGGGAAGAAGCTGCGCTTGTAAAGATGCCCTTAAATATGCGAT
>JAUYDQ010000039.1 GCA_030691725.1 Candidatus Omnitrophota bacterium | reverse complement strand
GAACCGGCTTTCCAGGAATTGGCAAAGAGATATGAAGCCAAGACAGGTATAAAGGTGGATTTTCAACTCTATGCCCCTTCTGAAGCTTATTCGCAGAAAGTCCACGCAGCAGCGCAAGGGCAGAATCTTCCCGATATCTTTGGTATATTGGCAGAGATGAGGGATTTTGCCTCGTTTATCAAGGCGGGCCATATTTTGGATTTAACGCCTTATATGGATGCAGATTTAGGTAAATGGCACAATAGTTTTTTTAGCAAGGCCTTGGCAGTAAATAAATTTTCCGAAGGTAATAGTTACGGTATAAAGCCGGGTATTTACGGTGCACCCATAGATATCATGACTATACAAATGCTTTATAATAAAGATTTATTAAAAGAATTGGGGCTTGATCCTAACATGCCACCGCGTTCTTTTCAGGAGTTCTTAGATATAGGTAAGAAGATTTCCGCCACAAATCGTGGCGGATCCGCCTCGGGCGGAAAACAGGCGAATATGCAAGGTTTAGTTTCAGGCTGGGGCGAGATATGGATGATTGACTGTTTAGCCAATAATTATGCCTTTAATATTATGGGTCAAGATAAAGTGTTAGCCACCATAAAAGGCGAAGTTCCCTATACCGATCCAGACTGGATTAAGGTATTAACTCTTTTTAAGGAGATGCAGGATTCTGGGGTCTTAGCTAGTGGCTTGGTTACTATGGTCAATAAAACTGCGGAGCAACTCTTTGCTAATGGCAAGGCAGTCTTTGCTTTTAATGGCTCCTGGTGTGTGAATGTGTATAAAGGTATGAATCCCAATTTAAATTACGGGGCAATGTTACCACCGCAGGCCTCGGATAAATACCCGATGGCTATCTGGGGTGGCGCGGGTTCTTCTTTTATGGTCAATGCCCGCTCTAAAAATAAAGAAATGACAGTAAGATTTCTCCAATGGCTTACTGACCGTGACCAGCAGGCATATTTAGCGCAAGCCACTAATAATCTTCCGGCAAATAAAGATAGCTTAAGTAAAATTCCCGGCATTTTAGCCCAGTTTGCTGATGATATGGAACACACGACGCATCCGAGTACCTGGGGTATATCTGAATCCCCTAAAGTTATAGAGGCATTTGACAAAGGCATACAGTCAATAATTATCGGCGAGAAGAGCCCTGAACAGGTAGCGCAGGAAACACAGAAGATTAAAGAGAAGGAAATGGCGAAAAAGGCCAGATGAGACTAAAAAGTACATTAGAAAATTATATATTTGTCCTTCCCGCAGCAATAATTTTCATTATATTCTATGTCATCCCTTTTATCTGGGTCTTTCAGTTAGGGATGTATGATTGGGACGGGATACTCCCGACAAAGATCTTTGTAGGTTTAGGGAATTTTAAAGAAATATTTTGTGATGACAAAATCTGGTGGCAGTCCATGCTTAACGCCGGCTGGATTACTTTTATTGCTTTAACTTTTCAAAATGCCTTGGCATTTCTTTTGGCCTGGGCCTGCGACCGCGAGATAAAACTGAAAAATTTCTATCGTCTCATCTTTTTCATCCCGCCGGTTTTATCCGAGGTGGTGGTAGGCCTGGTCTGGCAGTGGATTCTCGACGGAAATTATGGATTGTTAAATCATTGGCTTGCGCAATTAGGCCTGGGGAATTTGGCCAGAAATTGGCTCTCTGACCCCCGCACCGCCCTCACTACCGTAGCTATTGTGCATTCCTGGAAGGGGTTTGGCTGGGGGTTCCTGATATTTCTGGCAGGGTTACAGACTATACCGCGTGAACTTTATGAAGCCGCACGCGTAGACGGGGCAAACGCCTGGGATTCTTTCCGGAAGATTACTATTCCGCTTATGGTACCTGTGGCGGTATTAGTGGGCATACTTACGGTTTTAGGGACGATGCAGGCATTTGTTTTGATTATCGCTATGACCGACGGCGGCCCGGCATATCATACCCAGGTGCCGGCGTTAAGGATTCTGGCGTCTATGCGCGGTTCATCCAGGTTCGGTTATGCCTGCGCCCAGGGAATTAGTTTTGGTTTAATTCTGGTGGTGATTTCTTTTATACAGTATCGTTTTTCAAAGAAGGCACGTCAGATATAAGAAGATGAAAAGAGCAGGATATTATAAGAGCAAGAAGATAACCTTAAATTTAGTTATCCACCTCTTTTTAATCGCCGTCACTATCACCTGCCTCTTTCCTTTATTCTGGATGGTTTCATCAAGCCTTAAGACCCAGGAGACGATATTCAAGGATATGTCTTTAATCCCCAAAGAATTTCATTTTGAGAATTATATCCTTGCCTGGAAAGAAGGGGGGTTTAGCAGGTATTTCTTAAACAGCATACTTTACACTACCTCGGTGGTAATCGGCATCATTATTATCGCCTCCTTAGCCGCTTATGCGTTCTCGCGCTTGCGTTTCCCGGGGAGGAACCTTCTCTTCTTTATGTTTATGGCGGCGATGATGATACCCATACCGGGAAGTTTTGTGCCGTTATATGTTCTGTTAAGTAAACTGCACTTAAGAAATACTGCCTTAGGATATATCTTGTGCATGATAAACGTAGGATTATCTACGAGTATCTTTCTTTTAAAGACTTTTTTTGATAAATTACCGCGTGAATTAGAAGATGCTGCCAGAATGGATGGTTGTTCTAAGTTTGGTATCTGGTGGTATATAGCTTTACCTCTGGCAAAACCGGTATTGGCAGTAGTCGTGGTTTTTAACGCCCTGAATGTCTGGAACGAATATGTGCTGGCCCTGATAATATTTGACAATAAAAACCTGATGCCCCTTCAACGGGCGTTGATGATGTTTCAGGGAGAGTTCTTGACTGATTACCCGCTTTTGATGGCTGGGTTGACTATAACGGCCCTGCCTATAATCATAGTGTACCTGTTGATGCAGAAGTATATTGTCAAGGGAGTAACTTCCGGCGCGGTATTTGAATGAAAAAATTGTTTAATGTGCAAGGCCTGACGGCGGACAATAATATTGCTTACACTAGATGTATTTGTTATAATGCAATACTCATCGTCATTAATTTTAAGTAACACCCAACGCTAAGAGGTATTGCGTTGGTGTGCCCTTTCTGGGCAAGGAGGAAGGTTAATCAATGGAACAATCAACTGGTCAGTCAAAACAACATGTTACAGCCCGCGAAGATCGCATCCCTATTTTTCAAAAAGCCATATACAGCATAGGAGGGCTGGTTAATAGCATTCAGGCCGCAGCTATTGGAGCGATGGTCATTGTTTTAAACATCGGATTAGGCGTGAATCCCGCTTTAGTGGGCCTGGTGGGAGCCATTCCCCGTATTATCGATGCCATATCAGATCCCATTACCGGTTACTTTTCAGATAATATCCGAACCCGATGGGGACGCCGTAGACCTGTTATATTCTTTGGAGCGATTACCGGAGGAATTTTATA
>JAUYDQ010000025.1 GCA_030691725.1 Candidatus Omnitrophota bacterium | reverse complement strand
GGGTCAGTCCCTCGAGTTCCTATAAATACTACTTGAAGCGCTAAATTATTCGTAGTATAATTATCTATATGTTAAAGATATTAGAGCCGTATATACTGACATTTATCCCGATATTTGTGGCTGTAGATGCCATTGGCAATATCCCCCTCTTTATTTCACTGGTAGAAGGGATGAGCAAAAACCAGAGGCAGAGGGCTATTGTCGAATCAGTGACCACAGCCACGGTATTAGCGATTCTGTTTATGTTCATTGGTAAATGGGTATTAAGGCTGATTGGTATTACTATCCCTGACTTTCAGATCGCCGGCGGCGTGCTTTTATTTGTGATTTCAATGCGGCTTCTGCTTCCCGGTGCCTCCAAACTTATTTTATCCGATGGACACGATAAAGATGTCGGCGTCTTTCCTTTAGGCACACCGCTAATTACCGGCCCGGCAGTATTAACTACTACCCTGATGATGTTAGATAGTTTCGGCATTATACCTACTTTTGTTTCTTTGGTGATAAATATGCTCATTGTCTGGATTACCCTGGCCAAAGCTAATTTTATTATGAAGTTGATGGGCGCAGGTGGGACGCGGGCATTCTCTAAAGTTATGTATATATTACTGGCAGCTATTGGCGTAATGATGGTGCGCAGGGGAATAGTAGGGATTTTCATGGTAATAGGAAAGTATAAAGTACTTTCCTAACCACTGAAAATCACATTGGAGTTATTGGGAAGCGATTTTCTTGTAAAATGAGACGCAAAGTTTTGACTTTTATTATGGCCGGAGGAAAAGGCGAGCGGTTATTGCCTTTAACCCGGGACAGGACAAAGCCCGCAGTGCCCTTTGGGGGAATATACCGGATTATTGATTTTACTTTGAGTAATTGTATTAATTCAGGTTTGCGCAGGATTTACGTCCTCACGCAATATAAATCTGCCTCTTTGCAAAGGCATATCCGTTTGGGTTGGAATATCCTGCCTTCTGAGTTAGAGCAATTTATAGAATTATTGCCAGCCCAGCAGAGGGTGGGGGATAGTTGGTATTTAGGTACTGCCGACGCTATTTATCAAAATCTCTATACCTTAGAAATGGACCAGCCTGATGAGGTATTAATCTTAGCCGGAGACCACGTTTATAAAATGAATTATTATACGCTCATAGATTTTCATTGGCAGGCAGAGGCGGATTTGACTGTGGGCGTGGTAGAAATGGATAAAGATAAGGCTGCGCATTTAGGCGTAGTAGAGGTAGATAACCTGGGCCGGGTAGTAGGTTTTCAAGAGAAACCAGCAAAACCTAAAACCATACCCGGTAATCCTGATAAGATATACGCTTCTATGGGTATCTATGTCTTTAAGCATCCGGTCCTGGAAGAGGAATTACAGGAGGATGCCAAGAAAGGCAATTCTAGCCATGATTTCGGCAAAGATATCATCCCGCAGATGTTGAAAAAAAGCTTGAAGATCGTAGCTTTTAATTTTATTGATGAGAATAAAACTGGAGCCCGGTATTGGCGGGATATCGGAACCATAGATGCCTATTATGAGGCAAATATGGATTTGATACGGGTTGACCCAATATTTAATCTTTATGATCGAGACTGGCCAATCAGGACTTATGAGGAACAGTTTCCGCCGGCGAAAACCGTTTTTTCCGGTGGAGAGATCGCCGGCAGGATAGGCCTAGTGCTGGATTCATTAGTTTCCGGAGGCTGTGTGATTAGCGGGGGCAAGGTTCAGCGTTCCATACTTTCTCCCAATGTAAGAATTCATAGCTATTCCGAAATTTACGATTCTATACTTATGGAAGGCGTGAATGTGAGCAGGTACGCCAAGATAAAGAAGGCCATAATCGATAAGGATGTGGATATTCCGCAAGGCATGGTGATTGGCTATGATTTAGAAGAGGACAAGAAAAGATTTTTTGTCAGTGAGTCCGGCATTGTGGTGGTAGCCAAAGGGACAGAAATCAAATAATAGCTTAGCCAGTAGGGACTGTCCCCGTCAAAGCTAATACTTGTGAATCTAAGGGGACTGTCCCACGACAAGATAAGCGTTGTATGCGAGATGCGCCAATGATTAGAAAAGCTAAGATAAAAGATATAAAACAAATACAGGATTTAATCAATTCCTTTGCTAAACAGGATTTAATGTTGCCGCGCTCTTTAAATGAATTGTATGAAAACTTGCGGGACTTTTGGGTGGCAGTAGAAAATAATAAGATTGCGGGTTGTTGCGCAATGCACGTTTCCTGGGAAGATTTAGCCGAAATAAAGTCTTTAGCCGTACAGAAAAATAGACAGAAGAAAGGCATAGGAAAGGAACTTATTCTTGCCTGCCTCAGCGAAGCAGAGGAATTAGGAGCCAAAAGGATATTTGTACTTACCTATCAACCCGAATATTTTAAGGGATTTGGATTTAAAAGAGTAAAAAATTCTAGCCTTCCCCATAAAATTTGGGCAGAATGTATCAACTGCTGCAAATTCCCCAATTGCCAGGAAGTCGCCTTGCTAAAAACCTTGTAAAACCAAATCAATATGATATAATCCTTAAAATAACAGGGACGTCTTTGTTCTCAAAGCAAAGGGTGTCCCCATAGCAAAGGAAAGGCGTTCTTCTATCTGAAGCTAAGGATGTCCCCTGAAAGGGACACCCTTCCGATTGGATTCAAAGACGTCCCTCGATTGGATTCAAAGACGTCCCTAAAAGGAGGAGAGATGGATTATTTATTGACTGATGAGCAAAAAATGATTCAGGAATTAGCCCGCAAAATTGCCGATGAGAAGATTCGTCCGGTAGCGGCTAAGTATGACCAGAGCGAAGAATTTCCCTGGGAGATTATGCAGATTTTGGCGCAGTCGGATTTATTTGCGATTTTTGTGCCGCAGGAATACGGCGGAATGGGCGCAGGCGTATTAGATCTATGTATTGCTACTGAGGAATTATCGCGCGCCTGCGGCGGTATCGCGGTTTGCTATGCTGCCTCTGCCTTAGGGACATTCCCAATAGTGCTTTTTGGCAATGAAGAGCAGAAAAAGAAATACCTTCCGGACTTAGCCAGCGGTAAAAAAATTGCTGCCTTTGCTCTCACTGAACCAGAAGCAGGCTCAGATGCCTCTGCCATTAAGACTACTGCTAAAAAAGAAGGTAATTGTTATGTCCTAAACGGGACAAAACATTTTATTACCAATGGGGCTGAGGCGTCGACTTATACTGTAATTGCTATGACAGATAAGACAAGAGGCGCCAGGGGCGCTTCGGCATTTATCGTAGAAAAAGGAACTCCGGGTTTTACTTTCGGTAAGAAAGAGGAGAAATTAGGTATCCGCGCCTCAGTAACCAGCGAACTGATTTTTACGGATTGTAAAATCCCCCAGGAAAATCTCCTCAGTAAAGAAGGCTTAGGGTTCATTGTGACCATGAAGATATTTGATAAGTCCCGTCCGGGAGTAGCAGCGCAGGCCTTGGGGATTGCCCAGGGTGCCCTGGATGCAGCAGTAAAATACGCCAAAGAGAGGCAGCAGTTTGGAAAATCCATCTCCAGTTTTCAGGGCATACAATGGATGCTGGCAGATATGGCCACAGAAATCGAAGCAGCGCGGGCTTTAATTTATTCCTGCGCCAGAGAAATAGACGCGGGCGGTAAAGACGTAGGCAAGGATTCAGCTATGGCCAAGATGTTTGC
>JAUYDQ010000096.1 GCA_030691725.1 Candidatus Omnitrophota bacterium | reverse complement strand
TACAATTGCTTTTGGGGTAATTTTTGTGCCCGAGTTAACCTCAAAACTATCTAAATGCCACAGAGGCTTAACTGTCCTTATCTCATCCTCAACTATGGCCATAAGGTCATCATCAAATATATTTTTCTTTTTATCGGCAAGTTGTTTAAAACGCACAAAGGCTTTGTTGAGTTGCTGTGTGGTTAAGCGGAAGCCCAATGTTTTTAACCGCTCGCTAAATGCGTGCCGGCCTGAATGCTTGCCTAAAACCAGTCCTACACCGTAAAAACCTACATCCTGTGGTTTTATAATTTCATAAGTAGAGCGCTCCTTTAAGATACCGTCTTGATGTATTCCTGCTTCGTGCCTAAATGCATTTGTGCCGACAATCGCCTTATTGGGCGCGATGACAAATCCGGTGAGCTTGCTTACTAAACGCGATGTCTTATAAATCTGATTTTTCTTTATATCTGTTTTGAGATTACCGAAGATATCACCTCTGGTATCCAAGGCCATGACTATTTCTTCCAAAGAGGCATTGCCTGCGCGTTCGCCTATACCATTAATAGTGCATTCAACCTGACGGGCACCATTCTTTATTGCCTCTAAAGAATTGGCTACTGCTAAACCCAAGTCGTTATGACAGTGGACAGATATCACTGCTTTATGAATATCAGGGACATTCTCTTTTATGTCCCTGATTAAACTGCCGAATTCTTCTGGTTCAGCATAACCCACAGTATCAGGAATATTCACTGTAGTTGCGCCTGCGTCAATCACTGCCTCAATAACTTTAAAGAGGAACTCCCTTTCACTGCGTGAGGCATCCTCAGGAGAAAATTCTACATCGGAGCAATATTTTTTAGCATACTTTACGCAGGAAACTGCCAGGCGTAAAATTTCATCCTCTGCCTTCTGTAATTTATATTTCATGTGTATCTTGGAGGTAGCCAAGAATACGTGTATGCGCGGTCTGGAAGAAAACTTTATCGCCTGATAGGCAGCATCGATATCTTTCTTAATTGCCCTGGCCAAACCACAGATAACCGGGCCTTTTACGGACCCAGCAATTGCTTTGACTGCCTGGAAATCTCCTTTTGAAGAAACAGGAAAACCCGCCTCAATTATATCTACGCCTAAGCGAGTAAGTGCATTGGCAATTTCTAATTTTTCCCTCTGGTTTAAAGAAGCGCCGGGTGCCTGTTCTCCGTCACGCAAAGTCGTATCAAAAATAATTATTTTTTCCATTATTTCTTCATCCAAGGCATCATCTCCCGCAGTTGCTGCCCGACTTTTTCTATTTGATGCTCGTCCCCTTCTTTTAACAATCTATTAAAATTCGGCCGGCCTGCTTCATTCTCTTTAATCCATTCCCTGGCGAATTTACCTTTCTGGATCTCTTTTAAGATTTTGCGCATTTCTTTTCTGGTTCTCTCGGTAATTATTCTTTTGCCTCTGCTTAAATCTCCATAGCAGGCAGTATTCGAAACCCTGCGGCGCATACCCGATATCCCTGTCTCCTGAATAAGATCAGTAATAAGTTTTAGCTCATGCAATACCTCAAAATAAGCAATCTCGGGTTGATATCCTGCTTCAATTAAAGTATCAAATCCAGCTTTGATTAATTCGGTTACTCCGCCGCAAAGAACCGTCTGTTCGCCAAAAAGGTCGGTCTCTGTCTCTTCTTTAAAGGTTGTCTCAATTACTCCTGCCTTAGTTGCGCCTAATGCTTTGGCATAGGCTAAAGCCAATCTTAGAGCCTCTCCTGTGGCATCCTGGAATACTGCTACTAAAGAAGGTACGCCTTTACCTTCTTCGTACATCTTCCTGACTAAAGCACCCGGTCCTTTAGGCGCGACCATAAATACATCTACCTTTTTAGGCGGTTTTATCTGTTTAAAATGGATATTGAAACCATGGGAAAAACATAATGCCTTCCCTTTTGTTAAATTTGGCTTAATGGCTTCTTTATATACTTTTGCCTGAACATGGTCCTGGGTTAAAATCTGAATAATATCAGCGGCTTTGGCTGCCTCATCTGCTGGAATAGGAGTAAATCCATCTTTTTTCGCCTGTTCGTAATTTGGGGTGCCTTCGAGTTCTGAAATAACCACTTTACAGCCCGAATCGCGCAGGCACAATGCCTGGCCCCGGCCCTGGATACCATAACCGATAATCGCAATTGTCTTATCTTTTAACAAACTTAAATCTGCATCCTGGTCATAGTAAATTTTTGCCATTATTTCCTCCCTGCCCAGAAGGGGCGCACCAAACAATCCTTTATGTTTGGGTGTATTTTAACATGCCATAGCAACTCTACCTGTCCTGACTAACTCTTTAATTCCGAACCGGTCCAAGTCCTGAAGCAATTGCTTTATCTTTTCCTGTTCATCCACCGCTTCAATAATCGCAACATCACCCTCACGTTGAATTATTTTAGCTATATATTTATTTAAAATACCTTCTAATTTAGTTTTTTCCTTTGCCGAATATTCAACCTTTACTAAAATAAGTTCTCTGTCGATGTGCTCTTTTTTAGTAAAGTCTGTAACCGTGATCACATCTATAAGTTTATTTAGTTGTTTTTTAATCTGCTCTAGTATTTTTTCATCCTCTGCTTCTACCACCATTGTCATATAAGAGACAGTCGGGTCCAATGTTTCGCTGACTGCTAAAGAAGCTATATTATAGCCCCGTGCGCTGAATAAACCGGCGATGCGCGCCAGGACCCCGGGTTTATTCTCAACCAATACTGAGATTGTATGTTTCACCCCACTCTTCCTTCCCTATCTATACCCCAGCCCAAAAGGTGCGGGCGGGGTTCATCTTGTGCTCAAGAACGCCTCAACTACCTTGACATCGTAACGGATGCCGGCATAATTTTTCAACTCCCTTTTGGCTTCCTCAATGCTTAACGCCTTGCGGTAAGGCCTGTTTGTAGTCATTGCATCAAATGCATCCACTACACACAGTATCTTTGCGCCTATACTAATTTCACCGCCTTCAAGCCTGTCGGGATATCCTGTTCCATCCAGCCATTCGTGGTGATGCCTTACTATATCACAAAGGCTGGATAAACGGCGTACCGGCTTAATAATCGCCTCACCGATAATGGGATGTTTATTCATAATCCTGGCCTCATCCTCTGTAAGAGCACTTTCTTTTTTCAGGATATCATCGCTAATACCGATTTTTCCAATGTCGTGTAATTCTGCAGCGTCTTTAATATCTTTAATTATCTGCTCATCTAAACCTAATTTCTGGGCGGTTCTGACTGCATATTGCGAAACTCTGTCTAAATGTCCGCGGCTGTAATGGTCGCGCGCCTCAACAGCAATAGCTAAAGCTGAGATTGTTTCCAAATATGTCCCTTCGGCATCCTGGTGCAGGCGCTCATTTTCTACGGCAATTGCTGTCTGCGAAGCTAAGTTAGAGAGAATTAATAACTCGTCCTCTCCAAAATTTCCGCCTCCCAGTTTACCGCTCACTGCCAAAACGCCTACAAGTTTATCCTGATAGGTTAACGGCACAGATAATAAAGGAGGCACAAAGGGGTCGTTTTCTTCTTCCGGTTTTAGCTTGTGCAATTGGGGAATCAATAAAGGTTTTTTGTATTTGGCCACCCAACCCGGGCCTTCTTCACCCACCTTTATGCGTAAATTCTTTACTGTATCCTTAAAACCCGAAGCTACCTTAACGTAAAGCTCTTCATTCTTTTCATCCAATAACATCAAGACACCTGTTTTTGCTTCTAAGGCCTTGGCCGTAATTTCTACAATTAATTCTAAAAATGTATCAATGGTATGTTGGGAAGAAACCCCCAAAGCAATTTTGGATAATACGTATTGTATGGTCTGCTTTGAGGCTTCTAAACGTTTAATATTATCTTCTAAATTCTTGGTAACCTCATTAAAGGTCCTGGCTAATTGAGTAACCTCGTTTTCTTCAGTTTCTATTTTAGCTAAATCAGGCATATTTTTACTCAAAGCCTCTTTGGTTTGCCTGGTTACTTCTTGAATCTTTATAATAGATTTACGTATACCCCAGAATCCGGCAAGAGCGCCGAATCCGGTGAGAAACAAAAGTCTCATTAATGTATTCTGGTCCATAGTAATTGTGCTAGAACTGGTATATTGAGTGAATAGATAAGCGATGACCAAAAAGGGTAACAATGACATTACAATAAAAAGTACAGTGAATTTACGTATCAGCGATGCGTTTTCTATGGAAGCCAATTTTAGCTTTATGTTCATTTTCATTATGCCATCCCCCCAATCATGCGATTGATAGCTTCGCCTGCTGGCACCATCGGAAAAACATTCTCTTCCGGCTCGATATGAAAATCAATAAATACAGTGTTATCTACAGAGAGGGCTTTCTCAATTGCCGGCCGCACTTCTTCATTTTTTGTAACGCGGATACCTGTGGCGCCGTAACTTTCCGCTAATTTCACAAAATCCGGATTATAGAGCGTGGTATAAGAATAACGCTTTTTATAAAATAACTCCTGCCATTGCCTGACCATGCCTAAATATCCGTTATTTAATATGGCTACCTTAACATTTATTTTGTTACATACGCATGTAGCTAATTCCTGGATATTCATCTGGATTGAACCGTCACCTGCAATATCAAAAACTATTTTCCCCGGACAGCCCACCTTTGCACCCATTGCCGCAGGAAAACCAAAACCCATTGTGCCTAATCCGCCGCTGGATATAAATGAGCGGGGATGATTATATTTATACCATTGGCAGGCCCACATCTGATTCTGGCCGACTTCCGTAGTAATAATAGCTTCTCCGCGAGTAAGCTCGTAAATCTGTTCAATAACGTACTGTGGTTTAACTTTACCGTCGCCTTTATAATATAATGGATGTTTTTTCTTCCAGGACTCAACAGTCTTTAGCCAATCTGATGTATCGGGAACTTCTTTAATCTCTTCCAACAACTGCCCCAAAACATTCTTAACATCACCCACTATGGGCACATCAACTTTGACATTTTTACTTATTGACGAAGGGTCAATATCAACATGGATAATCAAGGCACGCGGTGCAAAGACATCGAGCCTACCCGTAACGCGGTCATCAAAACGCGCACCCACGGCAATAATTAAATCCGCCTCCATTATAGCATGATTAGCATAAGCTGTTCCATGCATACCCAGCATCCCTAAAGAAAGTTCATGCGTTCCCGGAAAACCGCCTAAACCCATAAGTGTCATGGTTACAGGTGCCTGAATTTTTTCTGCTAATTCTCTTAATTTATTATGAGCACTGGATGTAATCACTCCACCACCAGCATAGATAATGGGTTTACGAGAAGAAGCAATTAGCTTTACCGCTTTTTTAATCTGACCGGGATGACCAAAATAAGTGGGTTTATAACCACGGATATCTACTTCCTCTGGCCAGATGAATTCTATATCTTTTTGCTGGACATCAACCGGAATATCGATTAAAACCGGGCCCGGACGTCCGGTTGAAGCAATATAAAATGCCTCACGCACAATACGCGCTAAATCCTTTACATCCTTGACTAAATAATTGTGTTTAGTTATCGGGCGGGTAATACCTGTAACATCTGCCTCTTGAAAAGCGTCGTTACCGATTAAGAATGTCTTTACCTGCCCGGTAATGGCTACCATAGGAATGGAATCCATATAGGCATTGGCAATACCGGTGGTTAAATTGGTCGCACCCGGGCCGCTTGTTGCAAGACAAACTCCGGCTTTTCCGGTTGCCCTCGCATATCCGTCGGCAGCATGGGCAGCACCCTGCTCATGACGCGTTAAAATAAATTTGATATCTGCATCGTAAAGTTTATCAAAGAGAGGCAAAACTGAACCCCCCGGATAACCAAACATTACTTGGACGCCTTCGCGTTTTAAACACTC
>JAUYDQ010000079.1 GCA_030691725.1 Candidatus Omnitrophota bacterium | reverse complement strand
GTTTTATCATAGCCATCCGGATTATCGAACGCAAAATACACAATTCTTGAATCTGGCCCAGAAAAATTATTGGTCTAAAGAAGAAAATAGAAAAAAACAAGCCAATAGAGTGAAAAAATATTTTAGCGTCCATCCTGAAGCCAAAGAATATTTATTGAAAAAAGCAAAAATAGAATGGTCCGACGCCAAACTTTTAGCGTGGAGAAAGCAGAAGACAAAAGAGCAGTGGACGCAAGAATTTAGAAAAAAAAGAAAATCTGCTTATAACCAGACCTATTTAGATCATAGCTTAGCTTTTGCTAGGATGGTATATGGGAGCCATGGCGGCCTTGAGCTATACGATGATGAAAGAAGGGTGCTTCCTCGGCGTGGCACTACTTTATTAAAATATAATACTCTAGTGGGCAGGTTTTTTAATGCCAATCGAGACGCTCTCTTAGAAGCGGCAGTAAATTACAATCATAAAATCAAGCGCATAGAAACGGTAGAAGAAAAAATAGATGTTTATGATATAGAGGTTTCCAATACGCATAATTTTGCTTTGGCTTGCGGTGTGTTTGTGCATAATAGTGCCAAGCAGGGCCGTGACCGTAGGTTTCAGGCAATTCTACCTATTAAGGGTAAAATTTTGAATGTGGAAAAAGCCAGGTTAGATAAGATTTTATCCAACGAAGAAATACGCAACATAATTACTGCCTTGGGCACAGGGGTAGGCGAGGAATTTGATATTACTAAATTGCGTTATCATAAGCTAATGCTTATGGCAGATGCTGATATAGATGGCTCTCATATCCGCACACTGCTCTTGACGCTTTTGTATCGGCAACTGCCCAAGCTTATAGAAGGGGGGTATGTTTATATCACCCAGCCACCGCTATATAAAATAAAACGCGGGCAACGCGAAGAATATATCCAGACTGAGCAACAGATGGATGAATTGCTTTTAGAATTAGGCAGAGAAGGGCATTGTTTTATGCGCCTCAAAGACAAGCGGGCTTTTACAGATAACCAGTTTAAGGATCTTTTACAGCTACTTGTAGAGTTGGAGAAGTTAGGGAGGATTTTAGGAAAAAAGGGAGTAGAAATTGAGAAATACCTGCAATTCAGGCACCCAAAGACCAAGAAAATGCCAATTTATAGGGTAAAAGTGGAGGGGAATGACCATTTTCTCTATTCCGATAAAGAATTAGCTAGCTTTACGGATAAAGAAGGCAAAGACACAGAGCAGGATATTTTAGAGCTTTTTGAGGCCCATGAAACAGAACAGGTTGTAGCTAAAATAGAGAAGCTGGGTTTGGATATAGCTACTTATGCCTCTGAGGCAATAGCGCAGAAAGAGACTGGCAGCAAGGATACAGGCAAAAAAATCAAGGCGTCCTATCGTATTACAAACGAGAAGGAGCAGGAGGACCTCTTTAGTTTAAAAGAAGTATTGGTTTATATAAAAGAGATGGCCTCCAAGGGTATGCATATTCAAAGATACAAAGGCCTGGGAGAAATGAATCCCCAACAGCTCTGGGAGACAACCATGGATCCTGAAAAGCGCACCATTTTAAAGGTGACCCTGGAAGACGCGGTAGAGACAGACAAGATGTTTACAGTTTTAATGGGGGACCAGGTTGAGCCGCGCCGAAAGTTCATTGAAGATTACGCGCATCAGGTGAAGAACCTGGATATATAAGTGAACCCTAACCCCATCTCCCCCCTTCTTGCTTTCGCAAGAAAGCGGGGGGATTAATTCGCACAAATAACTTATGTCGGAGCAGATAAAATAGCTACTCCATAAGTTATGTGCTCATTAAATGTACACTCGAAACGAAAAAATAGTCCCGGTTTGTATTGAAGAAGAAGTCAAGGACTCTTACTTAAATTACGCCATGAGCGTAATTGTTGGCCGTGCCCTGCCGGATGTGCGCGATGGCTTAAAGCCCGTGCACCGGCGCATCCTTTATGCCATGCAGGATTTGAATCTTGAGCACGACAAGCCTTTTAAAAAGAGCGCGCGTATTGTGGGCGAGATCCTAGGAAAATATCATCCTCATGGGGATATAGCTGTCTACGATGCATTAGTTAGGATGGCCCAGGATTTTTCCCTGCGCTATCCTTTAGTGGATGGTCAGGGAAATTTTGGATGTTTTACTAAAGATACTAAAGTCAAACTCTGCGATGGCAGAAGCCTTTCTTTCAAAGAGTTAATAAGGGAGCAAAGAGAAGGGAAAAAACACTGGACCTTTTCTTTTAACCACCAACATAAAAAAATTGAAATCGCCCAGATAGAGAATCCAAGGTTAACCCGTAAGAACGAAAGGATAATAGGGATTACTATAGATAACGGAGAAAAAATTAAATGCACTTTAGATCACCTGTTTATGTTAAGGGATGGGAGTTATAAGGAGGCAAAAGATTTAAAAGCAGACGATTCTCTGATGCCAGCTTACTTTAATACAAGACAAATTAAAGACGGGAATCATTATTTGTCGATACTTCAACCTTTCACCGGCTATTATGTATTTGTTCACAAACTCGCCGATGAGTATAATTATGGCTTAAATCAACTTGAAGAGAATGGGCGTTCGTACATTTTACACCATAAAGATTTTAATCGCTGGAATAATTCTCCCGATAATATAGAGAGGCTTAACCGTAGTGAACACTATAACCTGCATTTAAGGCAGGTTAAGAATTTATGGAAAGAAAAGGGGAATAGCTTTAGAGAAAAACAGCGGGAAAGCCTGAAAAAATATTTTTCGCAACCAGGAATCCGAAAAGAACTTTCTGATAGATCGAGGCGACTTTGGGAAAACCCCATTTATCGGGCTAAATACTCCGATGACCATTTTAAGAAAATGGCGGATAAATTGTGGGAAAATCCGGCAGCAAAAGAATTTCATCGAAGGAAACTTGCATGGCAACGCCAAGAAGAGAGATTTAGAAGAATGCATAGCCAGGCAGTAGTAGCGAGTAATGGGCGACGCATGCAAAGAAACCCTGATATGATGAAATATTTAACAGAGAAAGCAAAGGTTGCCTTGAGTGAAAATTGGCAGAGTTCAGCATATAAGAGTAGAGTTATAAGAAGTAAAATCTTAGGATTTACCCATTCTCTTCTAGAGAAATATCCAAAAATTACTCCTGAAATTTATGAAAAAGAGAGGGAATGCGACGGAGTTCCGAAGTTAGAAAATGCCTTAAATTATTTTGAAAACCTTTCGGAAATTATAGAAGAGTCTCAAACATACAACCATAAAATATTGAGGACCAAAATTCTTAAAAAAAGAGAAGATGTTTACGATTTAACCACAGAACCTTGGCATAATTTTCTTCTCGACGCAGGTATTTTTGTGCACAATTCCATAGACAATGACCCGCCAGCTGCTCAAAGATATACCGAGGCCCGGCTTTCGGCGATTGCCGAGGAGATGCTGGCAGATATCGATAAGGATACGGTTAATTTCGGCCCTAATTTTGATTCTTCGTTAAAAGAGCCGCTTCTGTTACCCGCGGCGCTGCCCAATCTTTTAGTTAATGGTTCAAGCGGTATAGCCGTGGGCATGGCTACCAATATACCGTCGCATAACCTTAATGAAGTCGTTGACGCGATTATCTATTTGCTGGATCATCCCGAAGCCGAAATAAAAGACCTCATGCGTTATATCAAAGGGCCGGATTTTCCGACGGGCGGGGTAATCTGCGGCAAGGCTGGTATTAAAGAGGCATACTTGACTGGCCGAGGCAAGCTCCTGGTGCGGGCGCGGGCAACCGTAGAGCGCCAGAAGAACGGCAAGGATTTAATTGTAATTACTGAAATTCCTTATCAAATACAGAAATCCGCTCTTATTGAATCTATCGCCGGCTTAGTAGATGAGAAGAAGTTAGAAGGCATCTCTGATATCCGCGATGAATCCGATAAAGATGGTATGCGTATTGTGGTAGAGCTAAAGCGCGATGTAGAGTCTCAGATTATCTTAAACCAGCTCTTTAAACACACGCAGTTAGAAAACACCTTTGGGATTATTATGCTGGCGCTGGTAGAAAACCGCCCGCGGGTTTTAAACTTGCGCCAGGTGGTGGAATATTATATTGAACATCGCAAGGTTATTATCCGTCGCAGGACGCAGTTTGAATTAGACAAGGCCTTAAAGAGGGCGCATATATTAGAAGGTTTGAAGATTGCCCTGAAATATATTGACCGTATTATTAAGGTAATCAAGACCTCCAAAAATACAGAAAACGCCAAAGAGCGCCTGATGAAGGAATTCGGCCTCTCCGACGTTCAGTCGCAGGCAATATTAGAGATGCAGCTGCAACGGCTTACAGCTCTTGAGCGCGATAAAATTGACGCCGAATACTTAGAGCTGCTTAAAAAAATCGAATTATGCAAAGCCATACTTGTCTCCGAAAAAAAGGTAGAAAGTATTATTAAAGAGGATCTGGAGAGCTTAAAGAAAAAATATGGCGATGAGCGCAGAACCGAGATTGTCGGAGAAGTAGAAGAGTTAGAAGTAGAGGATTTAATTGCCGAAGAGGATGTGGTGGTTACAATAAGCCACGGCGGGTATATTAAACGCCTGCCAGTAAGCGGTTACCGTAAACAGAAGCGCGGCGGCACCGGTGCCAGCGGCGCCGAGGTTAAAGAGGAAGATTTTATCGAACATCTTTTCGTAGCCTCGACCAAGGATTATCTCCTGATTTTTACTGGTAAAGGCCAGGTACATTGGTTGAAGGTTTATGAAATCCCTCAGGCCAGCCGCACCTCTAAAGGCAAGGCAATAATTAATCTGGTCCAAATGGAAGCAGGCTCTAAAATCAGTTCTACTATACCGGTTAAGGAATTTTCTAGCGATAAATATCTGGTGATGGTAACTAAGCAGGGCCAGATTAAGAAGACCAAGCTTGATGCTTACGGTAATCCGCGCAAAGGTGGGATTATTGGCATTACCTTGGATAAAGGCGATGAACTTATAGGCGTGGAATTAACCGACGGAAAACAGGAATTGCTCATCGGTACCCGGGGAGGTAAAGCCATAAGATTTTCTGAGAGCAAAGTGCGGGATATGGGCAGGCAAGCAGGAGGCGTGCGCGCCATATCTTTAGCCAAGAAAGACGAAGTTATCGGTATGGTCCTGGCCCAGAAGGGCACAACAATATTGACAGTTACAGAGCTCGGTTTTGCCAAGCGCACCCCGGCAGAAGAGTACCGTCTTACCAGCCGCGGCGGCAAGGGCATTATTAATATAAAAGTTACCGACAAAAACAAAGAGGCAGTAAGCTTAAAGACAGTCAGTGATAATGATGAGCTTATGGTAATCACCCAAAGCGGGATGTTCTTACGTTGCGCCGTAAAAGATATACGCACTACTGGTAGATCCTCTCAGGGTGTACGCCTGATTAAACTGCAAGGTAAAGATCGCGTTTCCGGAGTTGCTCACGTGATCGCCGAAGAAGAATAAAATCGTTAATCCCTAAGTCCCCATCGTCTAGCCTGGTCTAGGACAAGAGCTTTTCAAGCTCTCGACACCGGTTCAAATCCGGTTGGGGACGCTTAATTTTCGATATAAAATACTATGTGCGGAATAATCGGATATATTGGTGAAAGGCCAGCCCAAGATATTTTACTCAATGGCCTGAAGCGCCTGGAGTATCGCGGTTATGATTCTGCTGGCATCTGCACGCTTTTAGAAAATAAAAATGTCCTTTCTATACGCAAGCTCCCCGGCAAGGTGAAAGATTTAGAACGACTATTACAAAAGAAACCTCTCTCAGGTTCTTTGGGCATAGGACATTGTTTAACAGGTGACACTTTGATTCTTTTGGCTGACGGCAGGATTGTTTCTATATCAACAATGGAAGACGGGCAAGAAGCGCTCTCCTTTAATTTGCAAACCCAAAAATTGGAGTCCG
Organism: Candidatus Omnitrophota bacterium; assembly: GCA_030691725.1. Taxonomy (GTDB): domain Bacteria; phylum Omnitrophota; class Gorgyraeia; order Gygaellales; family Profunditerraquicolaceae; genus UBA1562. Next base: position 1,309 of record JAUYDQ010000079.1, on the reverse strand, counting down.
CAAAAATAAAGATATTTAAACATAAGTCTCCTGAATACCTCTATAATTTACGGACCTCCTTTGCTTCATTAAAATGTAGTGCCCAACACAAATTGTTTGTTGTATCCGGGGATAAGATTATAGAAAAACAAGTTAAAGATATTAAGAGAGGTGATGCATTAATCGTCCCTCGAAATATAGAAATAAATGGGCATAAAATTAAATTCAGGCCAATTTATGTAAAAAGATACTTTAAGGTAACTACAGAAGCAAACCAATTAATCAAGACAAGACTTAAAGAACTGCAATTAACTCAAGTGGCTTGTGCTTCTTCATCAGAGCTAAGCCAAGCTTATGTAAAGCATATTTATAAAAATGACCGCAACGTTAGAGAAGATGAATTGCATAAGTTACTATCTTCTTTATCCCTGCAATTTAACAGCGATTATTTTCTTCCCCAAAATACAATTCATGGAAAATTTATTAGACTACCTATCGAAAGCTCCGTTGAACTTATGCAAATTATCGGTTATTTATTAGGAGATGGGACAGTCAAAGAAAGATGTATTAGATTTAAAGATTTGGATAAGGAGCTTTTATGGGTTTATCGAGATTTAATTGAAAAAGTTTTTAATGTTCAAGGAAGAGTAGTTCCTATGAATGGAACTAGGGCATGGCTTTTAGAGGTTAATAGTTTTTATCTTTGTCAATGGCTAAAAGAAAATATTATTTCTCGGCAGGAAGAGTTTTTAAGCGAATTAGGCCAACTTCCTCAAGATGAGATAGCAGCATTTTTAAGGGGGATATTTGATGCGGAGGGAAGCGTTAATTTAAAATCGGGTCAGGTAAGTTTAAGAATCACGAATATCCATCTTGTCAAAATATCACAACTTTTACTTTTAAGATGCGGCATACCCACAACTTTTTACACAGAAAATAAAAATGTTAAAAACTGGAATGACTCTCATGGGATATTATTGAGTAACCTTTATTCTTTTGGAAAGTTTAAATCTACGGTAGGTTTTTCTTCTAAAATAAAATCAGAACAACTTAACGCTTTAATTTTGAAGAGAAAACCATCCGTGAAATATGAAAACTTTCTAAAGTTAAAAATTGTGCCCCAACAAGTTTTAAACATTAAGAAAGTTAAATCAAAAGATGAGTTTCTTTTTGACTTAGAGGTGGATCATCCAGATTCTAATTTTATCGCTAACGGATTGCTGTCTCACAATAGTCGATGGGCAACCCACGGAAGCCCAAATCAGATAAATGCCCATCCTCATACTGACTGTAAAGGCGAGATTGCCCTGGTGCATAATGGTATAATTGA
>JAUYDQ010000018.1 GCA_030691725.1 Candidatus Omnitrophota bacterium | reverse complement strand
TTTCTAAATCCTGCAGTTACCGACGGAGAGGACCTCACGCTTAAAACCGGTTCCTTAGGGTTAAATTATGATTTTGTTGATTGGATGAGCCTAAACGGCATATATGAGCGTACAAATGATTATACATTAGCCTATGGGGGTTTTCCGGCTAATGTTTTAAGAAACGACACAACATTCTATGGAACTTATTATCAGAATAATAAGCTCTACCGTTTTGATGAGCCTTTTCTTTACGAGCAGGGGCTTTTTCCGCAAGCCCCGTATCCATTCTACAATATTTTTAAGTGCGGTTTAAGGTTAATGCCGCTTGAGAATATGGAGATATACCTTGATTATACGCGTAACGAGTTTGAAAGCGCCTCCCTGAACTCTGATAATATGAATCATATAGGGTTGGAGGCTACTTATATGCCTACGCACAAGCTGGGTCTGGTTTTTAAATATATCTATTCGCGCTGGCAGGACCTTGACCGCTTGCGTGCAGGGATCACTGCTCCAATAGGCCACCATAATTTCTTCGGCGAATTCAGGTATTTGCCATCAAAAGAGGATGAATTAATTCTGCAGTACGGGGTAGGTGATGTTAGTTCCCTCAATAATATCTCTTCTCTGGATCCCTACGGGGGCAGTATGCTTACTTTGGATACTCAGCACATTATCCGCGCCTATTATCGCCGCAAATTCTAATCTAATCCGTTATTCCAGGTATATATCGATTTGTTTTATTTGACGGGACCTTATCTGTCGGGCATAAGGAGAGGGTATAGTATCGGAAGGTATCTGGACAGGATTTCCATCCTTGTCTTTAAAGATTATCTTATGAGGCTTAACTGCATTTTTGCCAAAAGTATCTTTTCTTTTAGGGTTATGATAAGTTACCGTAATTTTACTTAGGAAATTGAAGCTATAATCCTTATTTTTTTTTCTAAAGAGCCAACCCGCCAATATAGGTTTAAATTGTAGATTGAGCTCGCCTTTATCATTCAGGAAAAACGGTTTAAGCCCCGTATTCATTATTAACCATATCTGTAAAAATTCCGCTGTAGAACCAGAAAGCCGTGCCACAAAACCATTGCCATGTAAAGTGTTATCAGGAAATGCGCTACTGACTAAGAATGAAGAGTTTTCCAGAATACTGCGTCCGTATCTTTGGGGATTCTGGAAGGGGATAAGTACATTTTTAAAATTCTCATAAAATTCTTCGTAAAGGCCGCTTTTTAAAATTTCCAGGAGATATTTATATTCCATATGCAGCCATACAGATTCATGCTCCAGCCACCCCGGCGTAAATATGCGGCATCTGCCGATTTCGAAAGGCATGCTCTTTAAAGAAGTAGTGCTTTTGTACATCTTAAGTTTTTTATCGTATAAAGCGCTCTTTTTTGTTGCTTCGTACAGCTTTTTAGCTTTATTTGTATTGCCGATTAATCTTAATGCATGGACCTGCGGTTCTAAAAAGAAGGGGAGTTTTATCTGAGTAAATTTAGTCGGCTTAACAGAGGATACCTCCAAAGTATATTCGCTAACTTCATTTATAAAATAAGCATAATAAATATTCTTTTTCTTATCCCGCGCCTTATCAATTCCTGAGGTTAACTTCTCCATGCAGTTATTTATAAAATTTAATAACTGGCCGGTTTCTAAATCTAGCTCTTTACCGCTGACACCCAATCTTGTCTTTTGCCGATAATCTTCTTTAAGGCTGTAACTTTTATCCCAATATTGATAGTCTTTCTTATCGGAGCCGTTATTCAGATATTCTCGGATTAACTTATCAAGATCAATTAAGAAATTATAGATTTCTTCGGTAACAGAAACTTTTTCTATACCAGTTTTTTCTATGGCTTCTTTTATAAGGCGGGCCAATCTTTTAAGTTCCCATGTTTCATTTAGAGATGACCCAAACAAACCCGGAAGCCCATTTAAGGCATCGAACCAATTAGGTTTATCCGCTTCCATTTCAATACCGCAACCAAAGGGATCTAATGAGGCGAGCTTATTAACTAATAAGCATAATAATTTATTGATGAGAGTGGTCTCGTAAATTGCGCCCCGGCCATATTGCGTTCTTACAATATGAGGCTGGGTTGTTCTTTTTCTCATCATTTCCCTTTTGGCATTACAGGGTGTAACTGAATGCAATTGTCTCACCAAACCGTCCTTAAGCACATATTTTTCACGCCTGGGCCTTACGGTCTCAGTATTGTCGTAAAAGCTAAAGACGCTTTTCTCGAATATTATTTCTTTTAGTTTCTCAGGATAAACACTCAGATAGCTATCTAACAGATCAAGGTTATATGTCCAATGGTCTGTCCAGAAGCCTTCGCCGTGTTCAGCTTCTTGATTTTTTATAGATTGAGATAGTAGTATGTTCAGAAATTCGTCATAAGAGGTTTTCAATTTAATTTCATTCTCTTTAATAAAAAGAATTACATCTCCGGGGGTGAATGGTTTATTTAAAAATGATGTAAATCCTGCAATATCTTTTTCTTCAACCAAATCATTTAATACTACTTTAAATTCCTGCTCATTTTTAAGTGTAAAATTTATACCTTTGATTACTAAAGGATTAAAGCCGTCTGTTTGAATGAGATTGAAAAAGGTAATTACATTTTCGTATTTTATTTCTGGATTAAACCAGATGTCGTATCTACGATTCTGGTTCATATCGCGGTAATTGCCATTGCCTTGGGAAAAATAAGTAGGCTGGATCTGGAATTTATTGTAGTCTCTTTCTAAGTCGCCGTGTTTTCTTGCGTATAGATAAAATA
>JAUYDQ010000006.1 GCA_030691725.1 Candidatus Omnitrophota bacterium | reverse complement strand
CCTTTGCTTTTGCGATGCAGAATCCTGAGCCTACTGTAACTGCGGGTGTAATCAGCGCATTGCATCGTTCTCTGGGTAGGACGCTTGGCCGAGACAGGGATTATAATGACCTTATCCAGACAGACGCTGCGATAAATCCGGGCAATTCCGGCGGACCGCTGGTTAATCTTAGAGGTGAGGTTGTAGGTATTAATGTTGCTATATTCACTACTAGCGGCGGTTATCAAGGCGTAGGGTTTGCAATACCTATCAATAACGCTAAAAAAATTATTGCCAAGCTTATCGAAGGCAAAAAGATAGTTTATGGCTGGTTCGGCGTAACGGTACAGGATTTAACTGATGAACTAGCAAAATATTTTGGTTTGCCTGATAAAAACGGCGCACTGGTAGTCAGTATTTTAGAAAACAGCCCGGCGCAAAAAGCAGGTATAAAAGAAAGTGATATCATTAAACAATTTGATAATAAAGCTATTAACAATGTGCGGGAATTATTAAATGCAGTAGGAATTGCTGAAGTTGGACGTAAAGTAAAAGTGGTAGTCATACGTGAGAAAAAAGAGATAACTTTAGAGGTAGAAGTCGGTGAGAGGCCGGAAAATTTAGAAGAGAAGGTTTCAGCTGAAGAGCCATCTATTAAATGGCGCGGATTACAGGTTGGGGAATTAACGCCTGATATTGCCAACCGCCTTGGCATTGAAGAGAAAAAAGGAGTGGTAGTGGTAGATATTGAGCCTAATAGTCCTGCAGATGCGTCAGGCATAATTCCTGGCGATGTCATTATAGAGATAAATAAGCAGGGGGTAAAAAATATCCCTGATTATCAGCGGTTAACCAAAGGATTAAAAGGAGATGCCTTAATTAAAACAGCGCGAGGTTATTTTTTAGTAAAAAAGAGTGAATAGCAAAAATATAGATTTACTCCAAAAAGCAAAAAATTATGCTTTTTTGTTGCTTAAATTTAGACTGCGTAGCGAGAATGAGCTCCGCCAGCGTCTCGAAAAGAAAAAGTTTAATACCCAGATAATAGAAAGGACGTTATCTTTTTTAAAAGACAAAGGGTTTATTGACGATAAATATTTTGCTAAAATCTGGACTGAGTCACGCGTAAAAAGACCTTTAGGAACAAGAAGGCTAAAACAAGAACTAATAATAAAGGGTATTGATAAGGCAATTATAGATAGCCAGATCAACGAAATAAAAAAAGATTACCCTGAAGAAGAAATAGTTGCAAGTATTGCCAAAGATAGACTGAATAAATTAAAGGGTTATGATCCGCAAAAAGCAAGAAGGCGTGTTTATGCATATCTTTTACGCCGCGGTTTCTCCCCTGAAGTAGTTATTGATGCCTTAACTCACGAAGAATAGGGACAGGCCCCGTTCCCATCGAGGGACGTCTTTGAAGGCAATCGGAAGGGTGTCCCCAAGAGGCACCCTTCAGGGACACTCCTTGCTTTGGAGCAGGAAAGAGTCCTTGATTAGAAAGGGAAACGTCCCTGAGGTTTAATTTATGAAAGCGGATATATTAAGACAGAAATTTCTGGATTTCTTTAAAGCCGAAAAACACAAAATTGTAGATAGCGATTCGCTTGTTCCCAAAGATGATCCTACTGTATTATTTACGCCCGCAGGGATGAATCAATTTAAAAGGCAATTCTTAGGCTATCTATCTGGTTTTACCCGCGTAGCCACAGCTCAACGTTGTTTACGTACCGACGATTTAGATAAAGTAGGTAAAACTCCCGGGCACCATACGTTTTTTGAAATGCTGGGGAATTTCTCATTTGGAGATTATTTTAAGGAAGAGGCAATATCCTTCGCCTGGGAATTCCTGACAGATGAACTTAAGATTGCAAAAGAACGGCTTTGGGTTTCTATATATAAAGACGATGATGAGGCATATAAAATATGGAAGGGTAAAATAAAGGTTCCTGAAAATAAGATTATAAAATTAGGTGATAAAGAAAATTTCTGGCCTTCTGAAGCAAAAACTAAGGGCCCCAATGGACCTTGCGGGCCGTGTTCTGAGATATTTTTTGACCAGGGTAATGCTGTGGGTTGCGGAAGACCTGATTGCGGCCCCGCCTGTAACTGCGGTAGGTTTGTAGAGGTGTGGAATCTGGTATTTACACAGTTTAACCGTAAGGAAGGTGGAAAATTAGAACCATTGCCCAAGAAAAATATAGATACCGGTATGGGGTTGGAGAGGCTAACAGCGGTAATACAGGGAAAATCAAATAATTTTGAAACAGATTTATTTCAACCGATAGTAAGAGAAATTACAGCAAATGTAGAAAGCGGCGTAGGTGCCACTAAAAAAGAATTGATTTATGCTGTTGCCGACCACATCCGTGCTATTATATTTGCGATTTCAGATGGCGTATTGCCATCAAATGATGGCCGCGGATATGTGGTCAGAAAGTTGATTCGCAGAAGCAGGATGCATTTGTGGGGAATGCGAATAGAAAAACCATTTCTATATAAATTGGTTCCGATCGTAGCCCAGATAATGAAAGTTCCTTATCCGGAATTGTTGCGGCGCAGGGAAAACATTTCAGAAATTATTTTAGCCGAGGAAAAAAGTTTTATCTCTACTTTTCATTCAAGTGAAAATTTATTTAACGAAAAGTTTAATGTTTTTATCAATAAGCCCGATCCGGATCAAGTGGGTAAAATCGCCTTTGTGCTTTATGATACTTACGGAATACCGCTTGAGCTTACTCAAGATTGGCTGGATAAACACAATATTCAGATTTCTCAAGAGACATTTAATAAAGAATTAGAGGAACAGAAAAATCGTTCCAAGTTGCAGAGCGCAATGAAGGGAGATGTCTTTGATATTAAAGACCTGCATTTAGCAGGCGCCAAGACTAATTTCTCAGGTTACGCAAAATACGAGGCTAAAGCAAAGATCCTCAAGATTATTAAAGAGAATGCCCCTGTAAAAAAAATAACTAAAGGCGAAGAAGCCAAGATAATTTTAGATAAAACAGTGTTTTATCCTGAATCGGGCGGTCAGGTTGGTGATACAGGCGAATTAGTAAAAGGAAAGAATATTTTTCAAGTAACAGACACCCAGAAATTTGATAAGGTAATTGTACATGAGGGCATAGTCAAAGATGGTAGCTTTAAAACCAGCGATGAATTAAAATCCTGTGTTGATATTGAGCGCAGGCTATCCATAGCCAGAAATCATAGTGCCACACATCTTTTACAGGCTGCCTTAAGAAAAGTTTTAGGAGTTCATGTGCAGCAACAGGGTTCTTTGGTCGCTTTCGATAGATTGCGTTTTGACTTTACGCACTTCAAAGATATCACCAGAGACGAAATCGATAGAATAGAAGAGATAGTCAATAGCTACATAATAAATAATGATAGCCTTAAAACCAAAATGATGACCCTTTCAGAAGCTAAAAAACAAGGGGCATTGGCATTTTTTGGAGAAAAGTACGAAACTAAAGTACGTATGGTCTTAGTAGGTGATTTTTCCAAAGAACTGTGCGGCGGAACGCACCTGGATTCTACCGGCTCAATCGGTATTTTTAAGATAATCCAGGAAGGTTCTGTGGCAAGCGGAGTACGAAGGATAGAGGCGGTAACAGGAACTTTTGCCTATAAAATGATAGAAGATCAGCAGCGCCTTATTTCGGATGTTTCTTCAGTTTTAAACGTCCCTAAAGAGAATATAATAGCTGAGTTGAAGAAGGGGCTCGCCTATACCAAGGAGATAGAAAAACAACTTCATTCTCAGAAATTAGATAATATACAAGAGTCGATACCGATATTACTTAAAAAGGCCGAAGCAATAAATAATATTAATATCATCACAGCAATTGAGAATAATAGGGATATGGATTTATTGCGTAGAGCTGTAGATATGGTTAAACAGCAAACAAACAATACTGTTATTGCCCTGGCCTCACAAGACGGCCCCAGGGCTTTATTGGTAATCGGTATAACTCCTGATTTACTTGCAAGAGGACTGGACGCATCAATATTAATTCGGGCAGTCGCCAAGGTAATTGGCGGTAGCGGAGGCGGAAGGAAAGATTTTGCTCAGGCAGGCGGGAACAAACCGGAAAATTTAGAAAAAGCCTTCCAGGAACTGAAAAATATAATCGTTAATTTAAAATGAACCCCGCCCTTCTTAAAGGGCTGGGGTATAGATAGGGAAGGAAGGGCGGGGTGAAAATAATACGGTTTACCAGCAAAAAATTAGAGAGGATTTATAACCGAGGGTTTATCAAATCCAGGCGCGTCGAAGAGAAAGTAAGGCAGATCATTGATGATGTGCGTCTCTTTGGCGATGAGGCGCTCATAAAGTATACCCGGAAATTTGACGGTGTTAAGTTATCTCCAAGGCAACTTAAGGTTTCTGAAATAGAAATCAGCGGTGCCTATCAAAATATAAGCCCTAATTTTGTATCAAGCCTGAAGATTATCATTGAAAATATAAATCGGTTTTATCGTAAAACCATAAAAAAATCCTGGAGGATGAAGGATAGCGACGGGGTTATTTTAGGTGAGAACTATACGCCTCTGGATAAAGTGGGTATATATATACCTGCAGGGACAGCGCCTCTGGTTTCTACTGTTTACATGACGGTGCTTCCCGCAAAAATGGCGCAAGTTAAGAAAATAATTTTGGTTAGTCCGCCTGACAAGCATGGGTTTATAAATCCTCACATTCTTGTAGTAGCAGACCTTCTTAAGGTAGATGAAATTTATCGCGTAGGAGGTGCTCAGGGTATTGCAGCATTAGCCCATGGAACTAAAACCATCCCCCGCGTTGATAAGATAATCGGGCCGGGCAATATTTATGTAAGCGAAGCAAAAAGACAGGTGTTTGGCTTGGTAGATATTGATATGATTGCTGGCCCAACAGAACTAGTTATTATTGCTAATCGCTACAGCGACCCTAAATTTATTATTGCTGATCTTAAGGCGCAGACAGAACATGCCGGAGGGCTGGCTGTGTTGATTACTAATTCTAAGAGTTTAGCCAAAGAGGTTAAGTCGCAATGCGGTGATAACCCCGGCTTTATTATTCTAACTAAGAATCTCCAGCAAGGAATTGATATTACCAATAAAATTGCTCCTGAACACCTGGAAATCCTGGTGAGGAATCCGCAAAGGCTAATAAAAGGAATAAAAAATGCAGGGGCGATATTCTTAGGTCCGTATAGTCCTACTGCAGTAGGAGATTATGTAGCAGGGCCCAGCCATGTTTTGCCGACAGGCGGCACTGCAAGGTTCTTTTCTGGGCTTTCAGTATTTGATTTTATGAAAAGCAGCCATATTATTGGTTATTCGCGTAAGGCCTTAGATAAAATAAAAGAGCCTTTAGAAAAGATCGCTAGTATCGAAGGTTTAGATAAACATTTAGATTCAGTCAAAATAAGATTTTAGGGACAGGCACCGACCCCATCGGGGGACGTCTTTGAATCCAATCGGAAGGGTGTCCCCAAAGGGGATGGAAAGCGAGCGCATATGAGAAAGAGAACAGCGACACTAAAAAGAAAAACCAAGGAAACAGATATATCAGTAAAATTAAATATTGATGGAAGCGGCAAATCCAAGATAAATACCGGCATAGGTATCTTAGACCACATGCTGGAATTATTTGTTTTTCACGGCTTATTTGATTTAGACATAACTGCCAAAGGAGATTTGAAGATAGATATACACCATACTAATGAAGATGTTGGTATTGTATTGGGTGAGGCATTTAAAAAAGCTTTGGGAAATAAAGAAGGGATCCGAAGATTTAGCTCTGCTTCTGTACCGATGGAAAATGTAGTGGCTAATGTAGTAGTGGATATCAGTGGTAGGGGTTGGTATAGGCCCGATTCTACTGGGATATCATGTGAAAAAGATGGATATAAGTTTGATGATGCTGAGCATTTTTTTGATTCCTTTGCCAAACATTTAGGTATGAATTTAGATATAACAATTAAGCCTTTAAGTTTAGATTTGCATATTATTTTAGAACCCATCTTTAAGGCCTTAGGTATAGCTTTGGATCAAGCCACGCAAATTGACCCGCGTAGAAAAGGGATACCTTCTACGAAGGGCGTTATCGATTAAATTACTAGTTACTTGTTACTAGTTTACTAGTTACTAAATAATATGATTGCCATAATTGACTACGGCATGGGCAATATTCATAGTGTGCAAAAGGCGCTTGAGTCTATGGGAGCAAAAACTATAGTAACTAATAAGCCTGTTGACATCAAGACTTGTGACAAAGTAGTCTTACCGGGAGTAGGGGCTTTTGATGATGCTATGCA